>JAHIPJ010000043.1 GCA_018894445.1 Actinomycetota bacterium | reverse complement strand
CAGTTACCTCTGTCTCTTCCATTGGTAATAAGATATATCCGAATCTTTTAATTCCTTTTTTATTTTTCAGGCACTCAAAAATAGCCTTGCCCAGACAAATGCCTACATCTTCCACTAAATGGTGGCAGCCCGCCTCCAGATCACCGGAAGCCTGGAGTTTCATATTAAAATTGCCATGTCTGGTAAAGCTTTCAAGGATATGGTTAAAAAAAGGTACTGAAGTCTCTATATCCGCAATTCCACTACCATCCAGATCAAATTCAAGTGTTATGTTAGTTTCTTTAGTCTTTCTAATTATTTTTGTTTTTCTTTTCATTTTTCTTTTTTTATTTTATTACATTTTTAATGGTATTTATAAAATTACTTATTAAATCATATTTAACCCTATAACTTACAATATTGGCAATTATCCTGGTAGTTGAAACAACAATCTCTTCCATTTCCACTAAATTATTCTCTTCCAGTGTCTTACCGGTAGAAGTTATATCCAGTATCTCGTCAGCAATTCCTAAAATAGGAGCCAGCTCTACTGAACCATACAATTTTATTATTTCTACCTGTATACCTTTACAATCAAAATATTTTTTTGCAATGTTTGGATAACTGGTAGCAATTTTTATAGAACCAAAATGCCCGTAATGCTCTTTTACTTTTTCAACACAATCTTTTAGGGTAGCTAAAATTATCCTGCATTTTCCATTTTTTAAATCCAGCAGTTCATATACATTACTTTCCTTTTCCAGCAGGATATCTTTTCCTGAAAAGCCGATATCACAAGCACCATGTTCAACATATACCGGAACATCCATTGGACGTGAGAGAATATATTGTATTGAATCCTTTCCAGAATATATAAAAAGCTTCCTGTTTTTTTCCGTCAAGGGCTCTATATCATATCCTGCTTTTTTTAATATATCCAGGCACTGTTCAAATAAATAACCTTTTGGAATGGCAACTTTAATTCCTTTTTTCATTTTTAAACTCTTTTATAAATTCGCTTGTCTTTTTTACTTTCTTTGTATTCTTATTAAGATCAGTTATTTTAACATTTTCTAAGTCCGGTTCAACTTCAACAAGTAAATCACAATCTTTTCCCCTGGCAAAATCTTCCAGATGAGATATATTTTCAAAAGATAATTCTACAATAATATCACTGTCGCGCAACTTACGGGCCATCCTGGTTAATTCTACGTTATTCTTATTATCCCGGCACTTAAGTAAAATCTTAAAGCTTTCTCTTAAATCCATTTTCTCTATAGCTTTGTGAGCTAAATCAATATCCAGAGCAAATCCAGTCGCAGGAATATCCAATCCAAATTTTTTTATTAGTCCATCATACCTTCCACCGCTACCCAGGATATCGGTTACATTTGGACAGTAAACCTCGAATAAAAGCCCGGTGTAATAATCAAAATCCCTTATAATACTGAAATCAGTTATAAGATACCCTCCACAGTCCAGTTTTTCTAATATATCATGTATTCGCTTGAGATAATTAAAACTTTTAATTACTTTTTGCTCTTTTATTTTTGAAATTAAACTGAATATTTTCTTAATATCGCTCTCTGGCTGTATTAATTTTACAAAAATCTCTGCTTTGTCTTTATTTTTTTTATTTAGAAAATTCTCCAGTGCAACAAAGTTTTTCTCAGCAACTGTCCTTCTAATATATTCCCTATCTCCTGGGTTGAGTTTAAACCAGTCACATAATCCTTCAATAAACTCAACATGTCCTAATCCTATCTTATAATCACGTATATTCAACCCATTCAAAATATTTATTAATATAACCAGAATCTCTATGTCTGACATCACAGCATTTGATGAGCCAATAAACTCCAGACCTGCCTGATTGTAGACTCTCCTTACACCCTTTTGAATACCTGATTGCCTGAAAGAATCTGCAAAATAACAAAACCTTACAGGCAGCTGGCTTTTTTTTATTCTCATCCCTGTAAGTCTCGCTATAGGTATGGTCATATCAGTTCTAAGAGATACCGGACTCCCGTCAACATCAAAAAAGTTAATTAGCTTATTTTCCCAATTTTTACCGACTCCGATTGAAATATTTTTTGTATATTCGATTGCCGGAGTTTTAACCTCGCCATAACCCCATAATTTAAACTCTCTTTCCATTATTCTTTTTATGTTATTTCTCTCTCTCAATTCAAACGGAAATATATCCCGTAATCCGAACGGTAATTTAAAAACCTGATTATCTTTTTTATTCTCAAACATATTTTCCTCAAATTACTGTATATGAAAAATGTATTTTATCACAATAAAATATTTTAAAAAAAGGTTCAATTTTTAAAAGTCTTCTGATATTCTGCCAAGTCTGTCCTTTTCACTAACAGGTTTATAATCCTGGTCAACTGTTAAATTTTTACCATCAATAAACATAGTTCTGATTTCACCCTTTGCCCCCTTTACCCCACGTAAGTGTGGAGCATCCAGTATACCTATCTTTATTGCCTTAGAAATTATAGCAGGAGATATTAACGGATCCTTGCATTTATTATCTTTATCCAATTTCTTTATTTTATCAATAATCAATTTGGCATCTGCAATTAATTCTTCTTTTCTTTGCCCAACCCGGCCGTCCAATTTCATATCAGGGCAACCATACAGATAATTCTCTATGACTTTTTTTGTTATCTTTACACTTTTTATAATATCTTCAGGCTTTGCAGCATGATCTGCTTCACAATATGCAACAACATGCACAATGTCGGGATCCAGCTGCATCTGAAGCAGAGTTGAAGAAGCAAGCTGACCTTTACCCTTATCAAAATCAGTTGGATAGCTGTACAATCCTGACCTTGTTTGCCTGATTGTTGTAAAATTTTTATCATGAAGAGATTCTACCAGTTCCACTTTGGCTAACATTTTTGCCAAATCCATTGTAAATGAAGTTTCCGGAGGAGTATTGAACATATATTGGGAAATATAAACTTTCACTCCCATCATCCTGGCATTATAAGCAGCAATGTAAGCAGCTGCTACTGCGATAGCATCAGGAGAGTAACGCAGGCCCCATTGATGAGACTCATTGACTTCTACCGGCACATCTCTCTGGCCATGCCATTTCATTACTGATTGATTTTCAGCAATCGACTCTTCCACTTTTCTTTCGCTTCTATTGTCAAGCTCATTATACCAGCAAAGAGGAACGGCACACCATGCATTATTAATATTATCCAGAAGAACCTTTGCTATTTTTATAATCTCATTTGTACCGCTATAGCATCGTAGCAGCGGATAATTGCCTGTTCTTGATGCAAGATAAAGACTTTTAAAATCCTTTTCACTTCTAAGGGGAACTCCTCCAGCGCCATTTTGTTTTATATCCATTTTTTCAGGATGAAAAAAGAATTCCTGCGTATTTTGATCCGGACCGATTGATATTACATCCACCAGTCCACTAAGTGAAATCCTCTTTATTCCTTCCAGTGTTTCATTTAAGGTTGGCCTTCCGAAATGATGCCTTATTACAGGGAAAGGTTTTCTGTACTTAATTCTTTCTAAAAGACTCTGCGGAGGGATTTCACTGCAAATTTTTACTTTCTTTTTACTTAAATAACTTTCAATTTCTTCTATGCTTTCTTCACCTGTAAAAATAACATCAAAAATACCAAGCTTCTTTGCAACTTCAGCTACCGGCTTTGTCCCTCCCAGTATAAATTCTATTTTTACTCCCCCTAATTTTTCTACTATTTTTTCTTTAAATTCCTTGAATATCGGAAGAGCGCTCTCCGGCGAAAGACGGTAGCTTATAGCTACTATATCAGGGTTATATTTTTCTATTTCTTTTTTTAATCTATCAATTGTACAGGCAGAACCTAAGAATTTAGTGCTGTAATCATACTTACTGGCTAAGTTTAAAAAATTTAATATTCCTGCAACATGTACGCAGCTCCCCACACAAGCACCTAATATCTTCTTCATAACTCTACAACTATTTCTTTCCTTTAATCAGTATATCTCTTATCTGACTCAAATCTAATCCTTCCAGTCCTAGCCTTGAAAGATTCCTTCCACTCTCTCTGAAATCTTTTTTAAATATTGAATTGGCTATATCAATAAGTGAATCAATTACCCTTGTCTTCAGCTCAAATATTTTCCCGAATTCAGAAATAGGCACCAGACTCATGGGAACATCTTCCGTTATATATCTGACATTTATAGTTCTCGGAGCCATTATTCCCACATATCCGGGATTACTATGTATTGCATCAAAAAGGTTATCCTCTACCACATTGTAAGCCATTGACAGCCACTCAATGGCAGAATATACATTGGCACACTTTAATTTTTTTGCTACCATTACTCTTTCTTTATCTACTGTCTCCAGGATTTTTGCCACAGATTGGGTAACTCCTTCTATATAAAATTGAAAATTTCCCAAAGTAGACTCAATCCTGCTCAGATTAATATAAATTAACTTTAAACCCTTTTATTGCCAGATGTGCTGCTATGGCTTTCCCCCCATGACCGGCTCCCACAACTGCAAATTTTAAATCATGCATATAGCTCCTCACGATATCCTTATATATTTATGCTCTATCCCAGTTAATTTTATCTGAAAATACTTCCCTGAGACTCTCTTTTAGAGATTGATTTAAATTTATCCTGTAGCTGGATGGAAGTTTATAAATTCTTTCTATATCCTTTCCATTTTCACCTATTACCTTAAACTCTACTTCATCAAATCCAGGATATTTTTTTAATATATCATAAAACCTGTTGATAAAATTCTTATCCATATCTCTCTTTCTTGCAGCAAAAATAACTTTATTATTTTTATCACCTATAAGCTCTTCTTGATTTTTATCTATTCTTTTATTTTTTTCCAATTCTTCTATTTCATTGGCGATAATCTTTATCTGATCTTCTTTTTTATCTAATTTACCTTTAATTTTTACAATTTTATCTTCTACGATAACTTCCCTGTACTTACCAAGAACTGACGGGAATACAATTATTTCTACGCTGTCACTGATATCCTCTATGTTTACAAAACACATCTGCTGGTTTTTTTTTGTAAATATAATTTTTACTCTATTTATAATTCCCCCAATAGCAATATTAGTTTTATCTTCTATACTGCTCAAGGCTTCTATTGGAGTCAGCCTGGAAAGGGAATCTTCATATTCAAACAAAGGGTGCCCTGAGATATAAAGGCCCAGCATTTCTTTCTCAAAATTTAATAACTCTTTTTTTGAAAATTCCTCAAATTGTTTCTCTGTTTTGTATACTCCATCCAGTAATATTTTCTCTCCCCTGTCACCATCAAAATCAAATAATGAAAACTGGCCAATGTCTCTATCTTTTTTAATCTTTAAAGTCTCTTCTATAATTTTTTCATAATTCTCTAAAAGATATTTCCGGCTCTGGCCAAGAGAATCAAATGTTCCGCTTTTTATTAAGCTCTCAAGGGTCTTCTTGTTTAATACGCTACTGTCAACTCTTTGACAAAAATCTATAAAATTTTCAAATTTACCACTTTTCTTTCTCTCCTTTTCTATACATTCAATAACATTAGTCCCAACATTTTTAATAGCTGACAGGCCAAATCTGATAGAATTTCCCACTACAGTAAAATCAGTAAAACTTCCATTGATATCCGGCGGGAGGACTGTAATACCCATTCTTCTTGTTTCATTAACGTATTGAGCTACTTTTTCCTGGCTGCCCATTCTGATACTAAGCAGTGCTGCCATAAATTCTACAGGATAGTTAGCCTTAAGATAAGCAGTCTGGTATGAAATCATCGCGTATGCAGCACTGTGAGACTTGTTAAATCCATATTCAGCAAAATGATTTACAAGTTCAAATATTTTTACTGAAATTTTTTCATCTATCCCTTTGTTTTTAGCACCTTCTATAAATTTACTTTTTTGTTTGGAAAGTAAACTCCTCTTTTTCTTACTAATGGCTCCTCGCAGGATGTCTGCTTCCGACATACTGAAACCAGCCAGTTCTGATGCTATTCCCATAACCTGTTCCTGATATAGAATAATTCCGTAAGTACTTTCAAGAATTTTTTCAAGAGATGGGTGCAGATAGTTTATTTTCTTTCTCCCATTTTTACTTTCTACGAAATCACTCACCATTCCACTTTGAAGAGGACCGGGTCTATATAATGCCAGAAGCGCTATCAAGTCTTCAAATTTGGTTGGTTTTAAATTTATTACCAGTTCCCGCATTCCCGAGCTTTCAATCTGGAATATTCCCAGGCATTCACCTTCACACAACATATTAAAAGTTTTTTTATCATCCGGATTAATTTTATTAATATCTATATCTATATTTTTGGTTTTATTAATTAAAAATAAGGCTTTGTCTATCAGTGATAGTGTTTTCAATCCCAGAAAATCTATTTTAAGTAGTCCAATTTTTTGAATATCCTCCATTTTATATTGGGTTACAATATCACCTTCATTCTCTTTTTGTATGGGGGTATAGTTGTAAAGATCCTCTGATGAGATTACAACTCCTGCAGCATGGATTGAATCCTGCCTGGATATCCCCTCAAGTGAAATTGCGGTATCAATTACTTCTCTTATTTTTTTATCATTTTCATAAACTTCTTTTAAATCCGGGACCAAATCTAATGAGTTTCCGATTGTCACATTTAATTCCATTGGGATCATCTTTGCTATCCTGTCTACTTCAGCATAAGGCACTTCCATTACCCTTCCTGCATCCCTTATAGCCTGCCTGGCAGCCATTGTTCCAAAAGTAATTAATTGGGCAACCCTTCTGTCACCATATTTTTGAGTAACATACCTGATAACTTCATCCCTCTTCTCATAACAAAAATCTATATCAATATCAGGCATACCTTTACGTTCTTCATTTAGAAATCTTTCAAATAAAAGTCCGTACTTTAAAGGTTCGATATCCGTTATCCCCAACAGGTAAGAAACTATGCTGCCCGCTGCCGAACCTCTTCCCGGTCCTACTCTTATGCTATTATTCCTGGCAAATTTAACAAGGTCCCAAACTATTAGAAAATATTCCGAAAAACCCATTTTCCCTATAACTTCCAGCTCTTTTTGTATTCTTCTATCAATCTCATTAGTAATACTCTCATATCTTTTTTTAGTACCTTCATAGCATAACTTTTTCAAATATTCATCTGCACTATAGTTGTCAGGAACCCGGAAAGATGGTATCAGGTTCATGTCAAACTTTATATTTATATTACATCTATCGGCAATCTCCAGCGTGTTCTCAAGAACACCCGGGAATTCTTTAAAAAGCTCGTTCATTTGATCATAACTTTTAAAATAATATTCATCTGTTGGAAACCTCAGGCGGCCTGTTTCATTTATAGTGGAGCCAGTCTGGATACAGAGCAGAACATCATGAGCTTTACTATCTTCCTTGTTTAAATAATGCACATCATTTGTAGCCACTAATGGAATATTATATTCTGAAGATAACTCCGATAAAGCCTTGTTTACTTTCTTTTGATCTGGTATACCGGAATCCTGCAGCTCTAAAAAAAAATTATTCTTCCCGAAAATATCTATATATTCCTCTAAAATTTTTTTTGCGCTTTTGGTTTTATCCAGAATAATACATTTTGGAATCTCACCGGCAATACAGCCACTCAATGCAATTATACCTTCTTTATATTCCCTTAGAAGCTCTTTATCCACTCTTGGTTTATAATAAAATCCCTCTAAAAATCCCAGGCTGACCAATCTCATCAGATTCTGATAACCCCGGTTATTTTCAGCCAGTAGAATCAGATGGTAAGAAGTTTCTTCCTTTTTTTCTCTTTCCGATTGCTTGTCCCATCTACTTTTCGGGGCCAGATACACTTCACAGCCAATTATGGGTTTTATTCCTGATTTTTTTGCCTGGGTGTAAAATTCAATAGCACCATACATAACTCCATGATCAGTTAACGCTAGAGCAGGCATATTGAACTCGCAGGCTCTCTCGATTAATTTTTTTATTCTTGAAGCACCATCTAATAAGGAGTATTCGCTATGGACATGCAAATGGACGAAATTGTCTCTTTTCATTCTAACATAATCTGGTTATTCTTTTTGACTAAGATTTTCAGTCTAAATATTTCATAAACCTTAAAAAGCTACTCTATATAGCTCTTCAAGAGAAGTCAATCCTTCTGCAACTTTATAAGCTCCACTTTCAAGCAGAGTTCTCATTCCTTCTTCTCTGGCAACGGCCTCGATTTCATCAGTACTTTTTCTTTCCAAAAGCATTTCCCTGATTTTTTTGGATACAACTAGCACTGAAAATATTCCGGTTCTTCCCATATAACCGGTAAAATTGCATCTTTTGCATCCAACACTTTTATAAATCTTTTTCCCTTTTAATATCGGTATTATATCGTTACTTAAAGACAAATCTGATATGTCTATTTTTTCCTTACAATTACTGCATAATGATCTCACAAGTCTTTGAGCAATTATACCCTTAACCGCAGATGAAATCATATATGATTCAATCCCCATCTCCAGAAGCCTTGTAAGGCAAGAGGGGGCATCATTGGTGTGTAAAGTAGTTAATACCAAATGCCCGGTAATAGCTGCCTCCATAGTCATTTTTGCAGTTTCCAAATCCCTAATTTCTCCTACCATAATGATATCCGGATCACTTCTTAGCATTGCTCTTAGGCCCCTGGAAAAATTCATATCTATCTTAGGATTCACCTGGACTTGCATTATCTGGGGAAATCTATATTCTACAGGGTCCTCTATGGTAAAAATCTTTTTCTCAATATTTGATATCTTATTCAGAGTGGCATAAAGTGTAGTGGTTTTCCCTGATCCAGTAGGCCCGGTAATAACAATAGCTCCATGAGGTATAGCTACCATTTTCAAATATTTTGGAATGCTGTCGTCAGACATCCCTATTTTTTTAACGTCAAAAACAGATTCATCTCTATCTAATATTCTAATAGTAATATTCTCACCAAAAACTGTAGGGGTAGAAGCAAGCCTTAAGTCAATTAATCTATTCCTGAAATTGATGGAACTTCTACCATCTTGAGGTAATCTATTTTCAGTTATGTCCATTCCACCCATTATTTTATATCTAGAGATAAGTAATCTTTGTACTGTTTTTGGAACATCCTTTATTTTTTGTAGTACACCATCTACTCTAAACCTTATAGTACAGTT
>JAHIPJ010000042.1 GCA_018894445.1 Actinomycetota bacterium | reverse complement strand
TTAGGTTATTTTCTGTAAAATTTTCCTCTCTTAAGATTTTTTCATCCGGATAATCCACAAAGTCATCCGGGCTGTCTCCCCTGTCCCAGCTGAATACATAAAACAGGTCTACTTCAACACCCTTAAAAAAGCTGCTTATGTAATCTTTAAATTCAGCCTTGAATTCAGCTAACAGCCTGTATCTCTTTTCTATTATATCAGTACCATACCTTACAATATTATCATTCCATACTTCCAGTGTAGAATTACTGGCCGCATTTTTTCTCCCACTTATACTTTTTATCAGACTGCTCCTCTGGGTAAGTATTTTCTGATACTGCAACCGCTGTTTATAATACTGACCATCAATTTTCTCAAGTATACTGTCAAGGAAATTTCTCCTATCCACTGGGCCCGACTTTACAATTTTTAAATCATCCGGAGAAAATATGACCGAAGGGAGTACCGATATGAAATCCGATTTTTTTCTCCTGTATATTTTATCGACCTTAATTTTAATATTATTATCCTTGCGAAGCTCTATTTCTATAAACCGATCAAGCTCATCATTTTTTTCAGAACCAACCAAAGCCTTTACTTTCGAATAATCGCTTCCCCACTTAATAATTTCATCCTGGCTGTAAGTTCTATGAGATCTTCCGGTAGATAAATAATATATAGATTCCAGTAGGTTAGTTTTACCATTACCATTATTGCCTAATATAAGAATGGTATTTTTATCAAAATTTAAATTGACCTGACTGTAATTCCTATAATTTTTTAATTCTAATTTCTTTAAATACACTGTACTGTTATAGATTCTTCAACACTTTATTATAAAATGCTTGCATAATTTTTACCTTATTTTAAAAGCACTATCTTTTTATATGAGAAATATATTTTCAAATTTCCCATATTTAATACTTTTAATAATATCATTTATAAGTCAAAACTTTAATTTTCTTGCTCTTTTTAACATGCCTAACAAACGATGTTACCAAAAGTGAGATTTTTTACAATTATTATAAATATTCTGATATAATTTTTGAAATAAATTGAAGGTAAAGTTTTTCTTAAAAAATTATTTTTGAATTTCCTGAAAGGAATATTATGCGAATTACCGATTTGCCAAAATATAAATTAAAGCCCCAGGAATTAAAAAGAATCGATGAAATAATAAAAAAATATAAGGGTAAAAAAGGAGCATTAATTCCAATTCTACAGAAAATTCAGGAGCATATCAGTTTCATACCTATAGAAGTCCAGAGAAAAGTGGCAAAAACGTTAGATATCCCTGAAAAGGATGTTTATGGAGTGGTAACTTTCTATTCATTCTTTTCCATGGTTCCAAGGGGTAAGTATAATATAAGAGTTTGTTTGGGTACTGCATGTTTTGTTAAGGGTAGTAAAAGAATTTTAGATAAACTGGTTAAGGAATTTGGTATTGAACCAGGACAGACCACTGCTGATAGGAAGTATTCATTACAAATTAATAGATGTCTGGGTACCTGTGGTCTTGCACCGGTAATTGTAGTTAATGATAGGTTCTATCAGAAAGTGAACCCTGAAAAAGTTATTGATATTGTTTATTCCTGTAAAAAATAAAATCTCATCCGTTTTTTAATGCCGGGATGTTTGAGAAAAAAAGGATTAGGTAATTGAGTAAAAAAACCCTAAAAATAAGAACAAAAGATGACCTTGATAATATTAAGAAAGAGTTAAACAGAAAAAAAGCTCTAAATCTTAAAGGAAACAAATATAGGATAACTGTACATCTCGGAACCTGCGGTATAGCTTCGGGAGCAAGGATAATACTGGAATCGGTCAAAAAGAAAATAACTTCCAGAAAACGTAATGATATTGAACTTGCCACTTCCGGATGTGTGGGATTTTGTGCTCTAGAGCCCATGTTGACCCTCGAATCATATAATTTATTTCCGGTTAACTACCATAGCCTTGATAGAGATAAAGTAAAAAAAATATTTGAAAGCCATATAGATAATGGAAAAATAGCAGAGGAACTTGAACCAATAACCACAGATTCCAAACTTGCGAACTTTTATAAATATCAGGAATCTAGAGTTTTAAGAAATCGGGGTAAAATTGACCCCTTTAAAATAGAAGATTACATTGCAAAAGATGGTTATTTTGCTCTTGCCCGGACTATTGAAATTGGGAATCCTGAAAAGATTATTAAAACTATTTCAGAATCAGGTTTGCGGGGACGTGGAGGTGCAGGTTTTCCAACAGGCAAGAAATGGGAACTTTGTAAAAATGCCCGGTCCGAAAGTGGGATTAAATATGTAGTGTGTAATGGTGATGAAGGAGACCCTGGCGCTTTTATGGATAGAAACCTGCTTGAATCCGACCCACATTCTGTCCTTGAAGGAATGCTGATATCAGCTCTGGCGATTGGATCAAATAAGGGTTACTTATATATAAGAGCGGAATATCCTCTTGCAGTCCGGACTGTGGAGCATGCAATAAAACAAGCAAAAGATTATGGCCTGATAGGAAAAAACATATTAGGCAGTGGCTTTGATTTTGATGTTGAAATATATCAGGGCGCAGGTGCATTTGTATGTGGTGAAGAAACTGCACTTATACAGTCAATCGAAGGGAAAAGAGGTATGCCAAAACCAAGACCTCCATTTCCTGCAAATGAGGGACTTTATGGAATGC
>JAHIPJ010000041.1 GCA_018894445.1 Actinomycetota bacterium | reverse complement strand
TTTCAATCACTCCTTGAAGTGAGGCATTGATTACCGGAGATGGCCCACCGGACTGCGCAATAAGAGCATTTCTCTTCACTCTAACCTCTCTTCTGATTTTTATTATAATTTAACAAAATACATAATTCAGTATTATAGCCAAATCCGAAAAAAATGGTAACAGTCGAATTGCTTTACTATAAAAGAAAAATTTCAATGCCCTTTCTTATTGCAAATCCTAATGCCGAGCCGGGAACCCTGTTCTTTGTTTCCATGATTTTTATGTTCCTTTACCCAGATAGAGAAGTGCACTGGTAAAATTTTATCTCTGCCTGGGAGATTTTTGCAACAGCTCTTTTACAGCTTTTATGATATCAGCCTTCTGGGGAATAGAAGCCTGCTCCAGTGTGGAATTGTATGGGATTGGAGTGTCCAGTCCTGCAACTATCTTTACCGGAGCATGCAGGTAGTCAAATGCTCTTTCAGTTATTCTAGCACTGATATCAGAAGCAACTGAACCTCTCCTGCAGGCTTCACTTACTATTATCAGTCTGCCTGTCTTTTTAACTGAATTTATTACTTCATCAATATCCAGAGGTACAAGTGTCCTTGGATCAATAACTTCACAGCTTATTCCTTCCCTCTCCAGTTCTTCAGCTGCCTCAATTGACTTAATTACCATATTTGAATACGCAAAGATGGTAATATCTTCACCTTTTCTTTTGATATCAGCTTTTCCGAATGGTATGGTGTATTCTTCTTCCGGCACGGCACCCTTTACCGGATAGATCATTTTATGCTCTATAAACATTACCGGGCTGTTATCCCTTACAGCAGTTTTTAAAAGTCCTTTTACATCGTAAGAAGTCGCGGGCATTACTACTTTAAGTCCCGGCATATGATAGAACCACGCCTCCAAACTCTGGGAATGCTGTGCTGCCAGTCCCTTTCCGACACCTCCCTGAGTCCTTATAACCAGGGGAACATTCAGGCTGCCGCCACTCATAAAATGAATTTTTGCAGCCTGGTTTGCAATCTGATCCATTGCCAGTGTGGCAAAATCTATAAACATAATCTCTACAATTGGCCGGTATCCGGTAAGGGCTGCCCCAATTCCTGCACCAATTATAGCGGCTTCCGAAATTGGGGTATTAATTACCCTATCCGGGCCATATTTATCTAAAAGTCCCTTATATGCTTTAAAAGCTCCTCCATAAATACCAATATCCTCACCAATTAAGAATACCTTCCTGTCTCTATCCATCTCTTCTATGATTGCTTCTCTTATAGCTTCCCTGTATTCAATTTCTCTCATTAATTTTCCTTTCTATAAAAACCTGAAATACTATCCGGGTATTAAATTTGCTCAACCTCTTCCAGGAATTTTTCAAGTTCGGGCTCCGGGCTTTTTTCAGCAAAAGCAACCGCATCCTTTATTTTTTTATTTACTTCACTCTCAATTCTTTCTATTTCCTCTCCAGTGATTATTTTTTCCCCAAGCAGCCTGCCCTTAAAATTGGCTACCGGATCTTTTTCACTGGTGTAATATTCAACTTCTTCTTTTCCCCTGTATTCTGCAGGGTCGTTGGGATGATGACCATAAAACCGGTAAGTCTTTGCTTCAATAAGTGAGGGGCCTCCACCATCTCTTGCATGTCCTGCCGCCTTTTTAACTGTCTTATAAACCTCAACAGGATCACTGCCATCTATAATATGCCCTGGAATACCATAAGCGCAGCTCCTCTTCCCTACATCTTTGCAGGCTACGGAATCTACCGAACGCATAGAAATAGCATACATATTGTTTTCACAAATATAAATTACCGGTAATTTAAATATAGCTGATATATTCAAGGATTCATGAAATACTCCATTATTTGCAGCTCCGTCACCAAAAAAACATACTACAACATTTCCTTTTCCATCCATTTTGCAGCTCAGTCCAGCTCCAACCGATATTGGTATACCACCGCCTACGATTCCGTTTTCTCCCAGTATTCCAAGTTCCATGTCAGTAATATGCATTGAGCCACTTCTGCCCTTGCAGTAACCGGTAGATTTTCCAAAAAGCTCCGCCATCATTTTTCCCATATCTGCCCCCCTGGCTATGCAATGACCATGACCTCTGTGATTGGAAATAATATAATCTTTTCTTTCAATTGCATGGCAGGCTCCTACTGGAATAGCTTCCTGGCCAATACACGGATGGAGATACCCCCAGATTTTTCCGGTCTTATAAAGCTGTATAGCCTTTTCCTCAAACCTTCTGATCTCTATTAATTTTTTAAGCATTTCAATCATGACTTCATTAGATAATCTGGCCATATAACTCCTCTCAGCTATAAAAATTCTCTATAGTAACTTAAGGTAACTATTCCATTAAAAAATTAAAGGAAGGAAATACCTCTGGATAATGATAATATAAATATAGAAAAAATTAAATTTAAGGTATTTCTTTTTTATAGTATCGTCCCTGTATTATACTTTATTTGTGCTGACTACATGTGACGTTAAGCTATAATTACATGCTTAAAATCCTGTTAAAGCCGCTACAGCTCCGACGAGTGATTTTTCTTCTCACCTCTAAAACGCCAGTTTTCCCCTTAAAACAGGCGTTTGTTCCATCCAGTAAAAAATAACATATATTTATTTCTTCCCACCTTTAAAATTTGACATATATATGAAT
>JAHIPJ010000040.1 GCA_018894445.1 Actinomycetota bacterium | reverse complement strand
CTGGGGACACGCCTTATGCCATGCACCAAAGTTACAAACAAGCATTTGCTACCGGTATATGATAAGCCAATGATTTACTATCCTCTCAGGACTCTTGTAAATGCAGGGCTGGAAGACATAATGATAGTAACGGGGGGCAACAATGCCGGGGATTTCTTAAGACTTCTGTGCAATGGCCGGGAGTTTGGGCTTAAAGATATAAGTTACACATATCAGGAAAGAGAGGGGGGTATAGCGGATGCTTTGAGGCTGGCAGAGAATTTTATAGATAATGATAAAGCGGTGGTAATGCTTGGTGATAATATAATAGAGGATGATATTTCAGATGCCGTAAGGGAATTTGAGAAGCAGGATATGGGGGCGAGAATATTCTTAAAAGAAGTCAGTGACCCGGAAAGGTTCGGGGTTGCTGAAGTTAAAGAAGGTAGAGTAATAAATATCGAGGAAAAGCCTAAAAACCCAAAAAGCAATTACGCAGTTATCGGTCTCTATATGTATGATAGTGATGTATTTGAGATAATTAAGACTCTTAAACCTTCAGACAGAGGTGAACTTGAAATAACTGATGTTAATAATGAATACATCAGAAGAGGCACAATGAAATATTCCATTCTTGAAGGCTGGTGGGCAGATGCGGGTACCTCCTTTGAAGCATTATTCAGGGCAGGCCAGCTGGTAAGAAAGGCTTTAGTAAATGATAAATCTTAGGATTGATATTTTACTGGCCGGTGTCTGTCAGATCTGTCCTATTTTTTTTGATTTGCAGTAAAAACATCTGCTTACATTATGCGAGCTTTTCCATCTGCTATCTGAAGTTAAAAAAGCCCAGGTAAGGGAGTCCATATCTTTTTTATTATCTGAGTTCTGGTATATGAAGGCATTTCCTTTTTCTTTTACAGCACCAATGAATTTATAAGTGTTTCCACATTTCAAGCATTTATACATCTAACCTCCTTAATAAATAAATTTCAGTTAATATAGGTTATTATAGTATATTACAATATAATATCAATACATATTATATAAATTTTAAATAAAAAATGTTTTCAGTATAATTTTTTTATACTTAAAATAATAAACGTAAATTTATTTGACTAAAAAAAACAGCTTTGATAATATCATCTAAATATTATTAACAAGTATTTTTTTAAATGCCATGCAAATGCAAGTACCAAAACAAAAAGTAAGAGTAAAGATTAAGACAGAATCTTTTATTGTAAAAGGTACGGTCTATACCATGGTAGATGGCAGATTAAGTGATTATATTACCTCCCAGAAAGAAAAATTTATACCTGTAACTGATGCAGAGGTATATTATCTGGGTGAAGACGGAAAAGTTATAGATGAAAAAAAGACTAAAAGAGAAGTCGTTTTTATAAACGTAGATAAAATAGAGATGATAGAATACGTGTAATTTTTGATGGAAAGAAATACTATAGAAGGGAAGAAGAATGTCTGGAGCAATTTCTCAGTTAACTGATTCAAATTTCGAAGGTGAAGTAATTAATTCAGAAAAGCCGGTTCTGGTAGATTTCTGGGCTGTATGGTGTGGTCCTTGTAAAAAGATTGCTCTAGAACTTGAAAGACTGGCAGACGAAAAAACCGCAGAATTAAAAATTGGAAAACTTAACGTAGATGATAATAGGGATACTGCTATAAAATATGGTATCAGTAGTATTCCAACATTACTACTATTTAAAAATGGAGAAGTAGTTAAAAAAATTATCGCTATGTCTAAAGATAAAATATTAACCGAGATATCTCAATTTTTATAAAATTAATGAGCAGTGTTTTTGTTGGTACTTCAGGGTATAGTTATGCCGATTGGAATATTAACTTTTATCCAGCAGGACTGGACCAAAAAAACCTACATCTATTTTAATAATCATTATAAGGCGCAGGCTGTAAGATCGGCAAAAATTCTCCAGGAACTTATCGAAGATAGTGATATTTCCACTTCACAAAATTAGACTAATTATATAAAATCTATTAAACAGTTTTTGGACAGTTATTTATAAATGGGAAGGATATAAAGGTATAAGGTATGTTTAAAAAAGTTGACAGCAAAGTAGATCTGGTCAAGCTGGAAGAAAAAATTCTAGATTTCTGGAAGAAGAATGATATTTTTGAAAAAAGCCTGAAAAAATCTGAAGGCGATAAAAAGTTTGTATTCTACGAAGGACCTCCGACTGCTAATGGAGCTCCTGGAGTACATCATGTCCTGTCGCGTGTTTATAAGGATATTTTTCCCAGATATAAGACTATGAAGGGTTATTATGTGCCCAGAAAGGCTGGCTGGGATACTCATGGGCTACCGGTGGAACTGGAGATGGAAAAAGAGCTGAAAATTAATTCCAAAAAAGAAATAGAGGAAATCGGTATTGAAAAATTTAATAAGCTCTGCAGGCAAAGTGTAATGAGATATGAGGAAGACTGGAAGAAACTTACCAAACGCATAGGATTCTGGCTGGATATGGACAATGCTTATTTTACCTTTAAAAATGACTATATCGAAACCGTATGGTGGATCTTGAAGACTATATGGGATAAAAATTTATTATACCAGGACTATAAAATTGTTCCTTACTGTCCGCGGTGCGGAACGGCGCTTTCATCTCATGAGACAGCTCTGGGCTATAATGAAGTAGAGGACTATTCGGTTATAGTAAAATTCCCTCATGCCGAAAGAGAAAATACATATTTTCTTGTATGGACCACGACTCCATGGACTTTAATTTCCAATGTGGCCGGTGCGGTAAATAAGACTTGCGATTACGTAGAAGTGGAGTATAAGGGTGAAAATCTAATACTGGTAAAAAATTTGCTTGCAGAAGTTTTTGGAGAGGATGCTGACTGTAAGGTTACCGGCAGTTTTAAAGGCAGTAAGCTGGTTTCTTCCCGTTATAGGCCACTTTATGATTATGCGGATGGTAACAGCAATGCCTTCAGTATAATAGGCGGTGACTTTGTGTCCACTGAAGAGGGGACCGGAATTGTTCATATAGCGCCCGCCTTTGGTGAAGATGATATGAATGCAGGAAAGGAAAATAATCTGCCGGTTGTTCAGATGGTTGATGAAGAGGGTAAGTTTAAGGAAAGGGTTGAAAAATTTGCCCGTATGGGTATAGAGGAAGCCAACCCGGAAATAATAAAGGACCTAAAAGAAAGGAACCTTCTTTTTAGTATTAAAAAAGTAAAACACTCTTATCCTTTCTGCTGGAGATGTGACAGTAGATTAATATATTATGCCAGGATGAGCTGGTATATAAAAACCTCCCAGATAAAGGATGATCTTTTAAAATCCAATGAAGAAATTAACTGGTATCCCGGGCATATAAAACACGGCAGGTTTGGGAATTGGCTGGAAAACAATGTTGACTGGGCTCTTACAAGGGAAAGATACTGGGGCACACCTCTCCCGGTATGGATGGACGATAATGGTCATAAAATCTGTATAGGAAGTGTTGCAGAACTCAGGGGAAAGGCAATAGATATGCCAGATAGCCTGGATCTGCACAGGCCCTATGTGGATAATATTATTATAAAATGTGAAAAGTGCGGTAAGGATATGAAAAGGGTGCCTGAAGTAATAGATGTCTGGTTTGACTCTGGTTCAATGCCTTATGCACAATACCACTATCCTTTTGAAAATGTGGAGTTGTTTGAGGATAATTTCCCTGCTGATTTTATATGCGAGGCAATTGACCAGACCCGGGGATGGTTTTATACACTGCTTGCTATCTCTACACTCCTGTTTAAAAAGTCGTGCTTTAAAAATGTACTCTGCCTTGGTCTTATAAATGATGAAAGTGGACAGAAAATGTCCAAGTCCAGGGGCAACGTGGTAATACCGTGGGATGTTTTAAACAAGCAGGGAGCCGATGCCTTGAGGTGGTATTTCTTCACAGGAGTGTCACCATGGCTGTCCAAAAATTTCTCCATAAAAGCCATTGATGAAGTAATCAGGAAATTTATACTTACTCTATGGAATACTTATTCTTTCTTTGTAATTTATGCCAATATAGATAATTTTAATCCTTATGACTATGATCTTGAGGTAGGCGACAGATTTGAGATTGACAGGTGGATAATATCCGAGCTCAACCTGACCGTAAAAAAAGTAAATGAGCTTATGGATGATTTCAATGTTACTGAAAGCGGCAGGCTGATACAGAATTTTGTTGAGGTCCTTTCCAACTGGTATGTCAGAAGAAGCAGGAGAAGGTTCTGGAAGAGTGAAGAAGATAAAGACAAGATAAGCGCCTGCAGTACCCTGTATGAATGCCTGGTGACTATTTCCAGGCTGTGCGCGCCTTTTATACCTTTCCTGAGCGAAGAAATCTATAAGAATCTAACCGGCAGCCTTGGAAGAGGGGAAGAAAGTGTGCATCTGGAAAGCTACCCGGCTGCAGATGAGAGCCTGATAGATGAAGAGCTAAGTTTTAAAATGGATACAGCAAGAAAAATAGTAGGCCTTGGGAGAGCGGTCAGGAGTAAGGTCAATATAAAGATCAGGCAGCCGGTTGAAAAGGTGTTGATATATTTTGACGGTGACACCAGTAAAAAAGAGGCTATAAATCATTTTAAGGATATCATAATCAGTGAACTTAATGTTAAAGAATTAGAGTTTACTAGAGAACTTGATGAACTGGTATCCTATGATATAAAACCAAACCTCTCCATACTGGGTAAAAAATATGGTTCTCTGGTGCCAAAAATAAAGAACGCGCTTCTTTCTGAAAGTTCAGTCCGGATTGCACTTAAGGTTAAAAATGATAAAAATATAAGTTTAGCTATAGAGGGCAGAAAAATAGAGCTTTTGCCCGAAGAAGTTCTGGTTGATATAAAAAACAAAGAGGGATTTGGAGTGGAAAGTGATGGAGAATTTACTGTAGGGCTTCCTACTGCTATATCAGGAGAGCTCCTGGAGGAAGGATTCTGCAGGGAACTGGTGCACCAGATACAGAACTTGAGAAAAGAAGCTGGATTTGAGATAGAAAATACCATAAATACAGCTATTGAGTCGGCAGTAAAAGAAGATGTTTTAAAGAAGTTCAAAAACTATATAATGAAAGAGACATTAAGTAAATCTTTGAGTTCTGAATTTAAAGAAGATATGTTTGTAAAAGAAGTTAAGATAAATGATGAAAAAATTAAAATTGGCATAAAAGTAATGGGGAGTATTGTATAAGTGATAAGCAGGGGAATCAGAAATGTTCTTATGAATGTATATTTTTTAATAAGCGCTGTTTGTGTTTTGATTTTAGATCAAGTAACAAAATATATTATAATAGAAAAACTTCCGATAAGCAGCGAAATAGAAGTAATCCGCGGGTTTTTTTATATAACCCATCTCAAAAATACCGGTGCAGCCTTTGGACTATTCCAGGACAGCACCAGGACCTTAACCATTATATCATTTGTAGCTATTGTCTTAATAATTATATTAAAGATAATGCTTAAGCTTAATTATGCTTTTTATAATGTATCCCTGGGCTTCATATTAGGCGGGGCACTCGGAAATCTTATTGATAGATATTTTGTAGGGGAGGTTACTGATTTCTTAAATTTTACATTCTGGCCTGTATTTAATATAGCAGACAGCTTTATTATAATTGGTTTTTGCCTTATTATAATACTAATACTTAGAGAATATTTAAAAAAAGGAAAGACTCAAGGGAGTTGAGTAAGAGAGAAGACGGCACTTTAAGTTTTACAGTAGATGCTGGAAGTTCAGGACAGAGAATTGATAAATTTCTAACCAGCAGAATAGAGAATACATCAAGAAGCTATGTTCAGAATATAATCGGAAGAGATAAGGTAAAAGTAAACGTTAAAGTTGTAAACAAGCACTATAGGCTTGCAGAAAATGACAGGATTACTATTGAAGGCTTTAAAGAAGGTGGCCCCTATACTGAAGTAACACCTCAAAAAATAAATCTAAGGGTAGTTTATGAAGACCAGTATCTACTGGTTATATCAAAAAAATCAGGAGTACTGACCCATCCAGTACCGGGCTTCAGTAAAGATACAATTGTCAATGCCCTTCTCTATCATTACGATAAGCTGTCAAACTTATCCGGCAAAGACAGGGCTGGAATTGTGCACCGGCTGGATAAGGATACTTCAGGGTTGCTTATAATAGCAAGGGATGATAATACTCACCGGTTACTGTCAGAAAAGTTCAAGGAAAGAGAAATTAAAAAAACCTATACTGCGCTGGTATGGGGTAGTTTTTCCGAAAGCAAAGGTGAGATAATTCTTCCCATTGGCCGCTCCAGAATGGATAGGAAAAAAATGAGCATATCGATTGATAGGGGTAGAGATGCCGTAACCAGATTTGAGGTTAAAGAAGAATTCGAAAACTCTACACTGCTGGATATTCATCCGGAAACAGGAAGAACACATCAAATAAGAGTGCACCTGAGTTATATCGGCCATCCTATAATAGGAGACGCGATATATGGCAGCGCGGAATCAAAAAAAATGGCAGAAGAGTTAGGAATCGGGAGACAATTTTTACATGCAAAAAGATTGGAATTTACCCATCCTGTAACCGGAAAACAAATAGTGCTTGAAGATAAGCTCACAGATGATTTGTTGAGGTGTCTTAAAATTTTAAGAGGGAGAAGTAACCACCCCTCAGGACTAAGTTGATCTTATCTCCTGTCTCATAAATATAATATATGATATTGCAAAGCAGATGATTGCCAGCGCAACAATAACCACCAGCTGCGGCCAGACTTGAATCAAGCTCTGACCAATGGATAATGGATTGAGTATCATCTGGCTTACTTCTGCTTCGAGTAAAGGCCTGAATAATAGATGTCCGCCTACCGGTACAAGTAGTATGACAATGGCTTCAGTAAATAAGGTGGATGGAGAAATTCTTGAAATACTGTGTTCAATAGTATAATTTCTCACCTGGTCGGCCACGGAAGCACTTTCCGGTGAAACAACTGCATTGGCTATGGCATTGGCAATTATTGGAAGGAAAAACATAAGAAATATCCATATGGCAATGGCAGTGAGTATTGATGCAGCGGTTTTCTCCATAATAACCGAAAATAATATAGAAAGTCCCATCCAGAATCCGCCATAAAAAATGCAGATAAATATAAAGAAAAATATTCTCAAGATTTCTTCCGAGGTTGGCGGCACGCCGATTGAAAAAAGGCCAATGCCTGAAATTATAAATACTATGCTTGTTATGATGATACTTAGAGTGGTGATACCGGCCAGAAATTTACCGTTTATTACACTGTCTCTGTAAATTGGCTGGGATAGAACCCTGCTCAGATTGCCGCTGTTTTTTTCACTGTTTATAGCATCAAAGCCAAAGATTATTCCTATTATAGGTATGAAAAAGATTATAAAGGTTATAAAAGAGGGGAGTACATCTCCTCCAGTGGTAAACAGGTATAAGAATACATGTTTGCTCAGTCCGCTTGCTGATTCCCTTATATTTTGAAGTGCAACATAAGTTGATGATAACCCCGCAATATATATAAGTGCTAAAAGGACTAAAAACTTATTGCTGCTAAAATGATCGGTAAGCTCTTTTCTGTATACGGTTAAAATGCTTCTCATTTTACTCCTCTTTAAAATATTTTAGATAAATCTCTTCTAATGCATCCTGTTTCATATTCATCCTGGTCATAAGTATACCTTCATCGGTAATGAGCCTGGATATATCCTGTCTTATATCTTTATCGCATACTACCTGCAACTGGTTGTCAACCTTATTTACATTTACTACTTTATCTAATTTTTTTAACTTTTCTATTATTTCACCCGTTACTTTTTCAAGCTCCAGTTCTATTCTATATTTTCCTCCGCCAAACAGGTTCCTTCCCAGGTTTTCAACGTTTCCTTCACCGATTAGTTTGCCCCTGGATAATATACCTACTCTGGGGCATACTCTCTGCATAAGGTTTAGTTGATGGGATGACAGAAGAAAGGTAATATTTTTTTGCTTGTTCAGGTCCAGAATGGTTTGCAGAATCTGATTTGCTACCTTAAGATCAAGACCTTCTGTTGGCTCATCAAAAATAACAAGCTGGGGATCTTTTATAAGTACATCTGCGATTCCCAGTCTTTGTTTCATTCCCTTGGAAAATGTTTTAACCAGCTGGTTTTTATTCTTGGATAGGCCTACTATTTCCAGAACCTCATCAATTTTTTTAGGGGTTTCCCTGTAGGGAATGTTATTAAGTTCTGAAGTGTAGGCAAGGTTACCCTTTGCAGTCATATCGTCATAAAAACCTACTTTTTCAGGCAGATATCCGGTTATTCTTTTAACCTTTAATGGCTCCCTGGTTGAATTAAATCCTGCAACATTGATACTTCCTGACGAAGGCTCTGTAAGTCCCAGAGCCATAAGAATAACAGTGGATTTACCTGCCCCGTTGGGACCGAGAAGCCCGAATATTTCACCTTTTTTAATAGCCAAATTCAGGTTGTCTACAACCAGATGCTCGTTGTATTTTTTAGATAGATCTTTAGCAATTATTATATTATTGTTGTCACTCATAATTTATCTTCTTCCTAATCTTGCAAAGATTACAGCAACTCCAATTATAACCACTACTATAATTCCTATTCCAACAATTCCCCAGATGGTAGGAGTTTCAACAGTTACCCTCAGTTCAATATTGTCATTGCTGTTTTCACTGGATGCTCTAAAGGTCATCATATAGTCCCCGGCAATGGTTTTTTCAGGTGGATTGATTGTTACATCAATCTCTATTTTTTCTCCGGCTTCAATTGATTCAATTTTCTCCTTATCAAAGCTAACCTGCCAGCCTTCAGGCTCGGTTGAGCTCAAGCTTATATTTTCAACGGATTTAGAACTTTTATTTTCCAGAATAAGTTTGTAGTGATTATCTTTTCCGGATGTCAGTTCCGTACTCAGTCTTCCTGTTTTTGTTGTAAGGCTAATTTCATAGGTTGCAGTTATTACTGCAGTAAATTCTATTGATCCTTCCAGCGTATCACCTTCAACAGCAGATTTGAAGGTAGCTTTAAGTTCATATTCACCCGGTTCCTGTTGTACAAGTGGAATTGCCATAAGCCTCAAGCTCTCTCTGCTATTAAATTTCAGGTTAATAGCTGGTGCTTCAGTGCTACCGGATGCCACTGCAGCAATCCAGCCGGCAGGATAATCAACTGTAATATCAAAGGTTTTTTCACTCTTTCCTTCTTCAATACCAAATGGTTCATCTCCTGCTTTATAGGCTACATCAAAGTTAAAAGTAAATGTCTCCCCGTCTTTAGCCTGTAATTTAGGGAGTTTGGTGTCAAAGATAAGTTCTTCTGGTTCGGGCTCTACAATTTCCTCTTCAGTAGCTTCATCTTCCTGGGCAAATAACATGCCAGGTATCATAAGAACAATTGAGAGGGTAAGAGTTAGGATGATAAAAAATACCGGCAATTTTCTTTTTATGGTTTCCACTTATACGTCTCCTTTTCTAAGTTTATTCAAAGATTTTTTTTAAAATGCTAAAAAGCATTAATATAGTTCCATTCCGTAGCTAAATGGGACTAAGTAGCAATTCTAATAAGTTTGGTAGTAGATGTCAATAAGGAAATGAGATGTTGGTAGGGCCAAATAGAAATGTCACATATAAAATTGGTGGAGGGTATGGTATTTTTGATTTTATAGAGAGGTCGTTATATATTATTTTTAAAGAATTGATAGAAATATTTAGTACAGAACTCGGCTTACAGGCTAACTCCAACTATTTTTTATCTTATAAGCCAGCTAGATAGGATACATTTCTTAAAGATTCTTACAGTTTTTACACTGTAAGAGCTTAATTGTACAGATTT
>JAHIPJ010000039.1 GCA_018894445.1 Actinomycetota bacterium | reverse complement strand
GTAGTAAATGATAAATATTCAATAAGTAAAACAGTTGGTGGAATTAGGTATAAGCTCATTAAAGTACTGCCTGATAGGATATATGGCCTGGAAACTCGCAGGATTAGCAGGGAAGATATTGTTTTTGCTTCCAAAGAACGGGCATTATTAGATACATTTGAATTTTATAATGTGAAAAAAGCCTCTGCTATTTTAACTGAACAACTAAATAATATTGATGTGGCAGTTTTTGTGGATTATGTCGGACGTTACCCTGTACAAATAATCCGCAGGCGGATAGGGTTTTTTCTGGAAAAGCTTGGGGTTCTTCAAAAGAAGCTCGATAGAATTGATTCAGGACAAAAAGGTTACTCTTTTTTATATGATACAGATTCGAAGAGGGGAAAAACTAATAAAAAATGGAGAATTATCATTAATGGATAGGGACAAACTACAACAACTAATACCGTTTATCGCGGAAAAATTTAAATTCAGATTAGAGACTATGGAGAAAGACTATTATTTGACTCTTATTTTAAATAATATTGAATCACATTTGAGTGATAAAATTGTTTTTAAAGGTGGAACGCTTTTAAATAACATTCATCTTAACGATCACAGGTTAAGTGAAGATATTGATTTTACATACTTTAGCTCAGAAGGAATAGAGACTCGTTCTAAAAGGTCACGAGCAATCACTCCAATAAGAGAAAAGATGCCGGAATTATTAAAACTTTTAGATTTAAAAAGCAAAAAGCCAGAAGGCGAAGGTTTTAACAATTCTACACAGTATACATTTAACATTTCCTATCCGTCATTTGTCTCAGGAAAGGATGAGAATATAAAATTAGAGATCTCACTCAGGCAAACACCTATTGAAAAACCAGTCTATAATACCATAGCCCATTTTTACAAGGATCCTTTTACAGGAGATGATTTAATCCCCAAAAACAAGATATTGTCACTTACATTAAATGAGGCTGTGGCTGAAAAACTTAAAGCCGCGATAACAAGAAGGGATGTAGCAATTCGCGATTACTATGACCTATGGTTTATTTCTGAAGCTAAGTTTGATTTTAAAAATAAAAACTTCCTTTCAATTTTCAAGAAGAAACTTGAAGAAGAAAAATACAGGGCAAATTATTCTCATAATTTTGGTTTGAATAAAAAATCAATAGAATTACTTAATATGCAGATATCGACGGAATTAATACCTGTCATTCGAGTAGGTGAAACTTTTGACCTCATTAAAGTTTTTGAGCGGTTTAATGTGATTATGCAGAAGTTGTGAGAAAAAAAGCATTATGGAGAGATGAATAGGAGAAAATATGACCATAAATTTTAAGGAAAGAGCAAATTTTATTTGGAGCATAGCCAATCTTCTTTATGGGGATTATAAACAGTCAGAATATGGCAAGGTGATTTTGCCACTTACTGTATTGCGCGGTTAGAGCTCGTTGAAGTTAAAAAAACATATTTTGAGGATTGATGCAAATATGACTGTATCAATATATTTAAGAGTATCAACCAAGGATCAAGCAAAAGAAGGATTTTCACACTAATGAAAGCATATATAAAGACTTTTGGCTGCCAGATGAATGAAAATGATTCTGAAAGAATAATGTATCTACTTGAAAATGAGGGGTATGAGAGGACCTATGATATTGCTGCATCTGACCTCATTGTGATTAACACCTGCACCGTAAGGGAAAAAGCAAAAAACAAGCTGTACGGTCATATTGGAAATTTAAAAATTTTAAAGAGTAAAAATAGGGATATTTTAATTTGTATTGGCGGATGTACAGCTCAAGACCTGAAGGAAAAATTAATAGAAGATTTCCCTTTCGTTGATATTGTTTTTGGTACACATAATATTGCAGAGCTCCCGGAGTTAATAAACAGGCGAGTTTCAACTGGTAAAAGCATATGTTCTATTGAAAATAATGGGTTTGATCCTGACCTTTTCAAAGTCAAAAGGGAGTATGATTTTAAGGCATTTGTCCCCATAACTATTGGATGTGACAATTATTGTTCATATTGCATAGTCCCTTTTGTAAGAGGAAATGAAAAATCTGTAGAAGTAAAAAAAATTATAAGAAATATTGAAGGACTGGTATCCAAGGGAGTAATAGAAGTAACACTTATTGGCCAGAATGTTAACTCTTATGGAAAGGATCTGAATGAAGCCTGCACCTTCTCCGGATTACTGGAGAAAGTATCAGATATAAAGGGACTTAAAAGAATCAGGTTTATGACTTCACATCCCAAAGACTTTTCCAGAAGCGTTATTGATATCATTAAGAATAGGGATAACCTTGTAGGACATATTCATCTTCCCCTGCAGGCAGGTTCAAATAAGATTTTAAAGGAAATGAACAGGAATTACACAAGAGAGGATTACCTTAACATAATAGAAAATATAAGAGAAGAAATTCCTGATTGTTCTATTACTACTGATATAATAGTCGGTTTTCCTGGTGAAGAGAGAGATGATTTCCTGGAGACTCTGGATATGGTGAGAAAAGTTAGATTCAACAGGGCATTTACGTTTATATATTCGCCAAGAGAAGGAACTAGAGCATCAAAGATAAAAGACTATATTTTGTCAGAAGAAAAGAAGAAATGGTTTAAAGAATTGCTTGAAAATCAAAACAGGATTTCTTATGAAGAAAATAAAAAATTTGCTGGTAAAAAGTTTGAAGTATTGGTTGAAGGTAGAAGTAAAAAAGGCGCCAACTTACTGGAAGGTAGGATGGAAAATAATACCATTGTAAATTTTAAGGGTGAAGAAAAACTTATTGGAAGTTTTGCACGGGTAAAGATTAACAGAGTAAAATCTTTTTATTTAATGGGAAAAATATATATTTAAAAACTGTGACATATCTGTAGCTTATAGTAGATAGTGTAAATTTTATAGGTTTTTATAGTGCTATGATATAATTATGTTATGGAAAATTTAAAAGAATTATATTTCCTTATATCTATCTTATAATTATACCAAAAATAGG
>JAHIPJ010000038.1 GCA_018894445.1 Actinomycetota bacterium | reverse complement strand
TAGTAGATATAATAAGAGCTCTAAGAGAACAGTATAAAAATGGTGATATTCCAACTATCCGTGCTGGTATAATGATTGGCAAGGTGATGAGACTATCTGGCTCGAGGGCCAATTCTTCTGACCAGGGCTTTGTGCAGAGTTGTCTGGATATTCTGGATTCAGAAGTAGGTTTTATTAATGAAGCTAAAAGGACAGATACAAAAGAAAAGATAGTAGATTTAATTAAAAAGGTTTGCTAAAGAAAGATCGTAGAGCTTAATCCTCAGTTTGCAGAGGCCCACTATAATTTAGGAATGCTTTATAACGAGAAAGGGCAAAAGGTTGAGGCCCTGGTTGAATTAGAAGAATTCGCGAAATTGACCGGTCGTCAAGTAGGTTAAATGCAGGAGGAAAGATGACTCCAAATGAGATAAAAGTATTAAATATGGCTGAAAAGAAAGATAAAGTTAGCAAGCGTAAAGTGGCAGGACTTTTGGGAATCTCAACTGATTATGCAGGCTATATCTTGGAGCGCCTGACTGGTGGAGGATATTTAGCAATGATAGATAAAGGAATGTATGCTCTTTTACCCAAAGGTGTTGATGCTTTATTAAGTCAGCTTTATTTTGCAGAAAGCAAATTAGAGGCAGATATAGCACGAGTCTCTATAGAAAAAGAAAGGGTAAGAAAGGAAATCAAAAGGCTGTCTGCCCACAAAAGGAATTTAATAACTACTTGAGATGTTAGATAATATTAAAAATAATTTAATCGGTCCCGACGCTGAAAGTGAGGAAGCAAGATGAGGGGTAGCGAAAGACAAGTTCTAAACATAATTAAGGAAATGGAGGATACGGATAAGGAATCGGTAGCATTTAAATTAACTGTTCCTGTAGAGTATGTAACTCAAACTTGTTCTATTCTATCTAAAGATGGATATATTGAGGAGAAGCCTAATGGAAAATTTAAACTTACGCTCAAAGGTAAGAAGTTTACTGCACCGGTGAAAGCAAAAAAGCCGTTAATTAGGATTTAGAGAAAAGGTAAGAAATTGGAGAGAAAAAAATGAAAGGTAACGAAAAGCAGGTTTTAAAGATTGTTGCAGAGCTAAGAGAAGCTGATAGTGTGGCCATAGCTCGAAAAGTAGGAGTATCTTCAGAATATGTAACTGAAATTTGCAAGGGTTTGGTTAATGATGGATATCTTGTAGAAAGCAGTAATGGAAAATATAGGCTTACGCCTGGGGGGCTGAAGACAATCAGCCCGGTTAAAACAATTGGTCCAATACCTGTCTTGAAGGGTGGAGGGTAAAGGAGGTATTCAAATATGATGCCTACTGGAAGCGAATTGCGGGCATTAAAAATAATTGATGAAGAAGGCGGGGAAATCCCGGTCCAAGTTGTGAGCCGAAGGATGGGGATAGAAACAAGCTATGCTCGGCTCCTTTGTACCTCTTTGGCCAGAGCAGATTATATTGATTTGTTAGGTAAAGGAGTGTGCAGGATTACAGCTAAAGGGAAAGAGGCTTTGAAAAAATGAAGAAGAAGGTGGATTAAATGACTGAAAAAGAAAAGAAGGAAAAAGAAAAAAAAGAAGGTATTGATTTTGGAATGGGTTTAGGAGGAATCTTTGAGGGTATAGGTAATCTTATTGAGTCGGTTTCCAAGATTAGTGGAGAAGGTATTAGCAGGACAGGTGAGATAAAAGGATTAGGAGATAAGGTAAAGGGTATATATGGCTTTACTATAAGTACTTTGGCAGGAGGAAAATCTAAAGTAGAACCATTTGGAAATATTAAAAAGACTCCCAAAGGCCCAGTAGTAAAAGAAGAAAGAGAGCCCATAGTAGATGTCTTTGTTGAAAAAGATCATGTTCTGATAGTAGCAGAACTTCCCGGTGTTGAGGAAGATGATATAAAAACAGAGATAAAAGGAGACATACTCAATTTCTCTGCTGAAAGAGGGGATAGAAAATATAAAAAAGAAATACTTATGCCTTGTGGTGTAGATGTAGAAAGTATAGAGAAATCATATAAAAACGCAATCCTGGAAATCAAATTTAAGAAGACCGAAAAGTAGAGAAGAATATTTTTATTTAGAGTATAGGGAGAAGTTATGCCGGATAAAAAGTTGATTTTGAAAGTAGCAGAAGCAAGGCCTCGCGATGTAGGAAGGGGTATAGCCAGAATGGATCCCGAAGACCTTGAGAAACTTGGCTGTGAGGTAGGAGATGTGGTAGGGATTTCCGGCAAGCGAGAAACAGCTGCCAAGGTAATGCCTGCATATATGGAAGATAGGGGCAAAGGAATTGTTCAAATAGACGGGATCATCAGAGAAAATGCTCAAGTCGGCCTGGACGAGAAACTCTCCATTGAAAAAGCATCTTATAAGCCTGCTGAAAGAATTACCTTATCACCTATTACTATAAGTGGATTACGAGGCGAAGAAAAAGATACTCAATATATTGGACGCCTTTTGGAAGGTCTTCCCTTAGTGGCAGGGGATAGAGTCAGAGCTACTCTATTTGGCAGCAGACCCTGTGATTTTAAAGTATTGAATACGGTTCCCAAGAAAGAAATAGTTTTAATTCAGCCTGCTACAACTACCAGAATGGAAGTGAAGGAGGGCCAGGAAAAGCGAGGTATTAAGGTATCTTATGAGGATATAGGTGGCTTAGGTAAACAAATTCAAAGAATCAGAGAGATGATAGAACTTCCTTTAAGGTATCCCCAGGTTTTTGATAGATTGGGAGTAGAGGCTCCTAAGGGGGTGCTTTTACATGGCCCACCGGGCTGTGGCAAGACTTTAATTGCCCGGGCAGTAGCCAATGAAACAGATGCTTATTTTACCAGCATAAGTGGACCTGAGGTAATGGCCAAATACTACGGCGAATCTGAGGCCCGGCTTCGCAGTATATTTGAAGATGCACAAGCTAATGCACCGGCTATTGTCTTTATTGATGAGCTGGATGCCATTGCACCTAAGCGCGAAGAGATGGGTGGAGAAAAGCAGGTAGAGCGAAGGGTGGTAGCACAACTTTTGGCCCTTTTAGATGGCTTAGAGGCACGAGGACAGGTTATTATAATTGGAGCAACTAACATTCCCAATGTGCTGGATCCTGCTTTAAGACGGCCTGGACGTTTTGATCGGGAACTTGTTATTCCTATTCCTGATAAGAATGCTCGCTTAGAGATACTTCAGATTTATACCAGAGGGATGCCCCTGGCAGAAGATGTGAATTTAGAGAAGCTGGCTGAAATTACTCACGGATTTGTAGGAGCAGATTTAGAAGCTTTAGCAAGAGAGGCAGCTATGGTGGCCTTAAGAAAGATATTACCTAAAGTGGATTTTGAGTTGGCAGACATACCTTATGAGACTCTTTTAGAATTGCAAGTTACTATAGATAATTTTATGGAGGCACTAAAAGAAATAGAGCCTTCTGCCATCCGTGAAGTATTTATCGAGGTTCCCGATGTTAAGTGGGAGGATGTGGGCGGACTAGAAGACATAAAGAAGCAGCTTATGGAGACAATTGAGTGGCCTTTAAAATATCCAGAACTTTTCACTAAAGCTAACACCACGCCTCCTAAAGGCGTATTGCTTTATGGAGCTCCTGGAACGGGTAAGACTTTAGTTGCCAAAGCAGTTGCTAATGAAAGCGGAGTTAATTTTATATCAGTTAAAGGCCCAGCATTAATTAGTAAATATTTAGGTGAGAGTGAGCACGGCATAAGAGAGATTTTTAAAAAAGCTAAGCAGGCTGCACCAACTGTTATCTTTTTTGATGAGATAGATTCACTGGTGCCCATCCGAGGTATTGGGGGGGGAGATTCTACTCACACAACTGAGCGAGTTATCAGCCAGTTTCTTACTGAACTAGATGGGATAGAAGAGTTAAAAGGGGTAGTTGTCCTGGGTGCTACTAATAGATTTGATATGATTGACCCGGCGATACTTCGCCCTGGTAGATTCGATTTACTTTTGGAGCTTCCAATTCCAGATGAAGCAACGCGGCTCAAGATTTTCAAGATACATACTAAGGGTAAGCCATTGGATAAAGATGTTGACCTTGAGTTATTTGCTAAAACAAGTAATAAATATACAGGTGCAGAGATAGAGGCTGTTGCCAGAAAGGCTTCAATGCTTGCCATAAGGGAGTTCCTGGATAAAGTAAAAGATAAGCCTGATAAAAAAGCTGTTGAAGAATTTAGCATTAAGAAAAAATTCTTTGAAGAAGCGATGAAATCAATAAATACTGTTAAAAATAAATCTTTAACGGGGTAAAGAACAGTTAAAATTTCCTATGTCGGTAGGTGAAATAGGAATGACTTCGAAGCTTCTAAGATCAGTGGCTAAAGGTGCTTTAGTTACGGCAGGCACAGACAAATCTAAAAAATGAGATGGAGCAGAATGGAAAAAGGAAATTATATTTACGGTATAATAAAAACTAATGAGAAAAAATCTTTTGACCCCTGCGAGGTAGGTACTGGTGAAGAAGTTTATACAGTAACTTACCAGGACATTGCTTGTGTAGTTTGTAATTCACCTATACAAGATTATTCATCCATGCTTAAAGAAACTCTTGGACATTTCTTAATTGGACACCAGACAATAATCGAGAAAATTATGCAGGACCATTCTATTATACCTATGAAGTTTGGAACATTTGCTTCCAATGATGATGAAGTTATAGAGGTTCTAAAAAGAGGTTATCCTCAGTTTAAAGAACTGCTCATCAACATGGATGGCAAGATAGAACTTGATGTGGCTGCTACCTGGAATGATTTGAATAGCATTATAAAAGAAATTGGAGAGGAAGATAATAAGATAAAGGAATTTAAGGCAGAGATTACAAAAAAGCTCCCCAGCCAGACCCTTCAGGATAGGATAAAGACAGGAATGATGGTCAAAGATGCCCTGGATAAGAGAAGAGAAAAAGAACATGCTCATATAATAGGTTACTTAAAGAAACTTACGGTCGATTTTCAAAAGCATCAAGTGAAGGATGATAATATGATTTTAAACTGCGCCTTTTTACTTGAAAAGGCTAAAGAGCCAGATTTTGATCTTAAGTTAAAAGAGTTGGATAAAAAATACAATCAAAAGGTTAATTTTAGATGCGTAGGGCCTCTACCTCCTTACAGTTTTGCCACCTGCCAGTTAAAAAAGGTAGGATTTAACAAGATAGATGAGGCAAAGAGGTTGTTAGGTTTGGGAGAGGTTACATCCTTAGAGGAGATAAAAGAATCTTATCGTGAGTTCGCTCAAAGAAATCATCCTGATAAGCACACTGAAAATAGCCAACTTAAGGAGGAGTTTGAAAAAGTAACCTATGCCTATAAGTTATTAACCAGTTGTTACCAAGGAAAGGATACCATTTCCGAGGATAATAAGCAGAAAACCTGCCTGCCGGCAGGCAGGGATTTTATTGTGGTTGAGATAATAAGACCATAATATCGGAATAGTTATGAGTTACCAATAACTGCGAACGGAGTGAGCGATAATGGATGAGGGAAAATATCTATATTGTGTAATTAATGAATCTCAGGGGAGGAATTTTGGTCCCATAGGGATCGGAGATAGAGGTGATGAGGTACACACCTTATGTTTTCGTGATTTGGCCTGTGTCATTAGTTCTACCCCTATGACTAAGTATGTGATTAGCCGAGAAAATCTAATAGCTCATGAAAAGGTAATTGAGGAGGCAATGAAGGATTACACTGTGCTTCCGGTTAGATTTTGTACTATTGCAACAAGTGCTGAAGAGATCAGGAATCTTTTAATGAAGAGGTATCAGGAGCTTAAAAATCTATTAAGAAGTATGGATAATAAGGTAGAGTTGGGCCTAAAGGTCTTCTGGCAGAATATGGAAAATATTTTTAAGGAAATTGGCTCAACCTATAAAGAGATAAAGAGTTTAAAGGAAAAGTTAACCAGAAGCACTACTTCCCCTTCTTTAAACGAAAAGGTGGATTTGGGCAAGAGGGTTAAAGAGGCTCTGGAGAAGAAAAGAGAAGATGAAGCAGAAGAGATTTTAGATGTATTGAGACCTAAATGCGTTAAGGTTCGTACCAATAAGATAATAGGCGATAATATGGTGTTAAATTGCGCCTTCCTGGTAGATAAGGCTCACGAGAGAGAATTTGATGATCTTATAGAGAACCTAAGTCAAAAACATAAGGATAGGTTGAAATTTAAGTATGTAGGACCAATAGCGCCATTTAATTTTGCAGAATTGGTTATAAAGTGGGGACAAGAGGGAAGCGAATGAGCTCAGAACTTCAGACTTCCAATAAAACAGAGATAAAAGATAATAACGATTTAAATAAAGAAGAAGGGAGATACATCTACTGCATAATTGGAACGGATCAGGAACAGAAATTTGCTTCTTCAGCAATTGGCGGCAGGGGAGATAAGGTTTATAGCATTTCTTATCGAGATATCGCAGTGGTAATCAGCGCTTCCCCAATTATGAAATATCCTATTTCAAGAGAAAATACTATGGCCCACCAAAAAGTTTTAGAAGAGCTGATGGAAGATTTTACTGTTTTACCAGTAAAGTTTGGCACAGTCGCCGGCGGTAAAGATGAAGTTTCAGCTAATGAAAGGATAATGGAGAAAGTGCTTAAGGATAGATACAAAGAATTAAAAGGCTTATTAAATAAGATGGATAATAAGATAGAATTGGGACTTAAAGCTATCTGGACCGATATGAAGATAATCTTTCAAGAAATTGTTGACGAGAATAGAGAGATTAGAAAATTAAGGCAAAAGTTGACCTCAAAATCCATTATCCAACCGTTTGGAGAAAAGTCGACTTTAGGTGAGATGGTAATGCATGCTTTAGAACGAAAGAAATCAAAAGAAGGAAGAGATATTTTAAATGTTTTAAAAGGGAATTATGTTGATAAACGCATTAACAAGGTATTTGGCGATAAAATGATAACAAATTTAGCTTTCCTGGTAGAAAAATCTAAGGTGGAAGAATTTGATAGATTGGCAGATAAGTTAGATGCAACTTATGATGGAAGGATAAAGTTCAAGTATGTAGGGCCACTTCCACCAATTAATTTTGTAGAATTGGTGATAGTTTTGGAGGGAGGAAAGGAGTGAAAAAACCATCTGAGGAAGAACATGTTAAAGTTAAAGCAGACACTGAGAATTTAGGTATTGGATTATTAGATATAGTATTTCCTATTTTACTACCCATAAAAGGAATACGCTTTATTGCCAGTAAGTTAAGTAAAATGGCTGAGGAGGAGATAACTGATAAATCTAAGGTGCAAGAGGAATTGTTAGATTTACAGATGCGCTTTGAGATGGAGGAGATAAGTGAGGAAGAATATGAAAAGAAAGAGAGAAAACTCTTAGAGAAATTAGAAGCTATCAGAAAATACGAAGAAGAGAAAGAAAGGGGATGATAGAAAAATGGCAGAACTAACGGGGCAAGCTCTGGGAGCATATAGATGTCCTAAATGTGGAACAGTGACTAGTGGTGATCGTAAGTTTTGTTCAGAATGTGGAAAGGAACTGGATATTGAGTGCCCGGAGTGTGGAGCAACATGGCGGTATATGTATAATTATACATTTTGCCCTTCATGTGGAGCTAAGGTTAAAAAGAAACTATTCTAAAGCTTCATCGGTATAATAAGTTTA
>JAHIPJ010000233.1 GCA_018894445.1 Actinomycetota bacterium | reverse complement strand
TAAGGGATTACCCCGAGGTACGCCAATATTTTCAGCAAAAATATAAATGCCTGCTGGTAGATGAATTTCAGGATACTGACCCCATTCAGGCAGAAATAATCTTCTATCTTGCCGGCCAGGATGTTTATGAAAAGAACTGGCAGAAATTAATACCGCGCCCGGGTTCCTTATTTGTGGTAGGAGATCCCCAGCAGTCCATTTACCGATTTCGCCGGGCTGATATAGCCATCTATAATCTGGTAAAGGCGCTGATTGAAAAAAGCGGAGGAGAGGTTTTAAAATTACAGGCTAATTTCCGCTCACTACATTCTATCGGTTCTTATCTCAATCCCATATTTGAAGAGCTATTTTCAAGCGGTCAGGGAAAATTCCAGGCCGTATATTCACCGATGCAGACCGTTTGGGAAGATAATCCGCAATATCTTTCCGGAGTAAAGCAACTGATTATTTCTAAAGGAAGCAATAAAAGTGATACTATCAGGCAGGATGCCCAATCTATTGCCCGAGTAATTCACGATATGGTCGGTAAGGGATTTGAACTAGTGCGGACAGAAGAAGAGAAAAAGGCGGGGGCTTTTACATCAGCCACCTATAAGGATTTTATGATTCTTTTACGCTACAGAAGCGGGATGGATATCTACGCCCACACTCTGGCAGAATATGGAATTCCTTTTACAGTTTCGGGATATACCTCTTTAAATGAATCCCATCAGATAAAAGAACTGTTGAAACTATTTCGCTTGATGAGAGATATAGAAAATCAGGTGCTTATTATCGCTGTCTTACGGGGGATATTCTTTGGATTTTCTGATGATGATTTATATCAATTTAAAGAAGAAGGCGGGGAATTTGATTTTTACGGAAAGGTGCCGCAAAAGTTAAATCCTAAATTAGGGGAGAACTTTAATAAGGCATTTTCCCGCTTAAGGCAATTCCATCTGTGGACTCAAAAACTGCCGCCGGTTACGGCAATGGAAAAGATAATTATTGATTCAGGCTTATTGTCCCATTCCTGTTTAGAGGGTTACAATCTAAATAAATGCGGGGAGCTTTATTCCATTTTAGAGAGATTAAGAAAAGCGGAGGCGGGAGAAGTTATAGGGTTTGCCTTAATGGTAGAGCAATTAGAAAAAATACTGGAAGCCGGGATTGAAGAGGAGCTGGATATACTGACCGAAGAAAATACGGTTCGGATTATGAATTTACATAAAGCTAAAGGACTGGAATCTCCGGTGGTATTTTTAGCCATTCCTTACAATTCCACTACTCATGAGCCAGTTTATTATATTGAAAGGACAGGTCAGGAACCGTTTGGTCATTTTTTAGTCTACCGTTCTAATGCTTATAACAAAGGAAAAGGGAAACGGCTGGCTCAACCCAAAAATTGGGAGGATTATTGCCAGCTTGAGGCATCTTATAATGAAGCAGAAGATATCCGCCTGCTCTATGTAGCGGCTACCCGGGCCAAGAATCTTCTGGTTATCAGTAGTTTGGATCATAAGAGTAACAAGAGTAATCCCTGGCTGCTTTTATTGAAAAATATCAAAGAGGAAATGAACATTACAGTTCCTGAAGTAAAGCTCCTTAAGGCGGAAGCAAAAGAAAAAGAAAAGCAAAAGGAAAAAGAAAAGGAATCTTTGCTTGATGATTACAAGAGGATTCAAAAAGAATGCGGGCGATGGATGAAAGATTTATCAAAAAGCAGTTATTATGAAAAAAAACCGACTGATTTTAAAGATGAAGAGAAACACCGAAAGATTGCCACGGTTGATGTCGGCGGAACAGCCTGGGGGAGTGCAGTTCATAGAATCTTTGATTATTTAATTAAAGAAAACCCTGATGAACAGTTATTGTCTTTGCATATAGAAAAAGCCCTGGAGAAACAGGGGATATCTCTAAAGAGAAAAGAGGAATTGGCGGGGATTATCCATAAATTTAAAAAGAGCGATTTATATCAGCGCTTAAAAAAAGCAGAACTTAAATATAGCGAAGTTCCCTTTACCATAAATATTGAACCCGCTCATCCTCTTTATGCTGAATTAACCGGACAGGATTCCCGCCCAGTGATTCTATCCGGAACTATTGACCTGGTCTTTAGGGAAGTTGATGGCTGGGTGGTAGTGGATTATAAGACCGATAGACCAAAAAATGAGAAGGATTATCCTGAATTAGTCGAGGTTTATCAAAAGCAGATTGCTATTTACAGTCAGGTATGGCAGGAAATCACCGGAGAACAGGTGAAACAAAGCAGCATATATTTTGTTTAAAAAAAAGAAGGATTTTAAATAAAAACATAGTATATTATAAATAGCAGTAATTATTTTTTCAATATTCTAGAGCTCTTCATAAATGGGAAGGGTGAATATATATTATGGTACAGAGAACCATTCTTATGTATCATTACAGAGATGGGGTGAAAGTTCTTTAAAATGAAAATTCAAATAAAATATTTAAATGGTATTCGGTTTAAACGTTTTATTATAAATTCTGCCCAACGTATAAATCAGATGGAACAGTATCTGAATGATATTAATGTTTTTCCGGTAGCCGATGGAGACACAGGTACTAATATGGCAGCAACTATGAGTAGTATTGTAAAAGGGGTAAAAAAATGTAAAGAATCTTC
>JAHIPJ010000037.1 GCA_018894445.1 Actinomycetota bacterium | reverse complement strand
CTTTAACGCTGCTTCTGTAGCCTCGAGCTTCCTCAGTATCTGGGCATTACCTACAAAATATTTCTGTGCAGCTTCGTTAACCACCTTTATTTTACCAGCTTCAGCGTTTGCAACTACCCTTATGCCCTCAGCTTTTCCTTCTGCTGACAATATCAATCCCTGCTTTACTCCTTCAGCCTTTTTAATCTCTGCTCTTCTCTCTCCGTCAGCTCTTGTTTCAGTAGCGGTTGCCATATCCATTGCAGCTATTTTTTCCTGTTCTGCTTTAACAACCTTATTCATTGATTCCTGTACATCCGTTGGCGGTTCAATCTTCTGGATTTCTACCCTTAAAACTTCTACACCGTAACTGTTGGTTTCCTTGTCCAGAACAGTTTCCATTCTATCGTTTATGTCGCTTCTTTTTTCATTTGCGTCAGTAAGTGTCATATTCCCAATAACCGCCCTTAAGGTAGTCCTTGCCAGACTTGCCAGCTGCTTCCTGTGGTCATCTACATTATAGATAGACGCTTTAACATCTATAATCTGGTAATAAACCACCGCATCTACCTCTGCATTTAACTTATCCTTTGTGATAACCATCTGGGGAGGTATATCTACCATCTGTTCGGTAATATTAACCTTATACATTTTATCAAATGATGGTATTATCCAGGTAAGCCCGGCTTCTTTTGTTCTTAAATATTTTCCGAATCTTTCAATAATCCCCTTTTCTGTTGGCCTTACAGTCCTGAAACCGGAGAAAAATATTATTATTACTCCCAGAACAGCCAACACTATTCCAATTAAGTTAAATCCCATTGCAAATAAAACGATAGCTGCAATAATTGGTAACAATCCTAAAATTAACATTTTAAAATCTCCTCCTTGTTAAAAAATGATAAAATTAAAAACATATTTAATTTTATCATAAAAGTAATACAAAATTTAAAAAAATAAAAAGGCTCATAATAAAATTATTATTTAGGTTTATATTAGTAGTTTTTTATTCCACTGAAAATTCAACAGTTTCTATCAGCTCATTATTCAGGTAGACCATTGCGTTATATCTTCCTGAAGAGAAACCCTTATCACATATAAATCTAAAAGCATGGTAACCAGAACCAGATTTTTCAGCAGCAAAATCGGCAGTATTAATTTCTTCTCCGGTCTCTAAATAATACCATTTAGTGGTTATTTTATCTTCCGGAGTTATGTAGTTGATTTTAACTGATATATAGATGGCCTGGGTTCCTGATGGAAAGGTATCCATAGGTTCTACAGGTTTGTAAGTGTCATCAACATTTTTACAAATGACAATTTCTTCAATCTCTACCGGGCCAAGTGTACATCCAATAAATGATGCGAAGACAAACGCTGCAATAAGAGCAGGAATTACTATTTTGATTTTCATATTTAAATCTTTTTTTATATAATTTTTTTATTGTCTTTTTTAGCTAATAATAGGAGAAATTCCTTTTTTTGTAAATGAGAGATATATAAATATTGAAGTATGCAATATTATGAGTTATAAATATGGATAAACAAATATTATATGCAACAGGGAGTTTTCAGTAATACTTTATGGAAGATTATGATAAAAGGGAAAAGCTAAAGGAGTTTTTCCTTAAGATCAAAAACTGCGAGGAATGCGAGCTTTCCAGGAGCAGGACAAAGTTCGTCTTTGGGAGTGGCAATGCCTGCGCTTCTATTATGTTTGTAGGGGAAGCTCCGGGCAAGAATGAAGATTTGCAGGGGCTGCCTTTTGTCGGGCAGGCAGGAAAATTACTCGACGAGCTGCTTGATTCAATTGGATTTGACAGGAGCGAAGTTTTTATTGCAAATATTTTAAAATGCAGGCCTCCGGGCAACAGGGATCCAAGGATAGAGGAAATAAATATCTGTAAGGGCTATCTGCTGGAGCAGATAAAAATAATTGATCCCAAAATAATCTGTACCCTGGGTAAATTTTCTACACAGCTTCTACTGAATACCGATAAAGGTATAAATACTCTCAGGGGAAAGGTATTTAAAATTGATGGTCGTATTATTATGCCTATAAATCATCCCGCAGCTGTCCTTTATGCACCGTCCAGAATGGAAATTTTAAAGCAGGATTTCAAAAAAATAAAAAGGCTGATTGACTCTGATGGTGAAATGCCTGCTTGCGAGGAAGATGTTTTAAACCTGGAATCTGAAACTACCGGTGACGAACAGAATAAAGATGAACAGCTAGGGCTCTTTTGATATGCGAATTGAGATTATTTCAAATTCTTCTATTTTTACTAAAAACCTCGGAAAAAAATTATCCAGAGTTATCTCAAAAGGGGATATTGTTCTTTTCTCAGGAGAGCTGGGCGGCGGGAAAACAACTTTTATCTCAGGTATAGCTGAAGGATTTGACTTAAAGGAAAATCTTTCAAGTCCAAGTTTTACCATATTGAATGAATACAGTATTGATAACTGGAGAAAGTTCGTACATGCTGATTTATACAGGTTGGAAAATACCGGCGAGATAAATGGAATTGGTCTGGATGATTACCTGTATGACGATATTTCAATTGTATGTATAGAATGGGGAGACAAGATAAAAGATTATATTGAAAAAGAATATTTAGAAATAAATTTGAGTTATCTGATAGATAAGAGCAACATTCCCACAAAAAGGAAGATAATTTTTAACAGCAGCAGCCAGTACTGGGATCTGAGACTGGCAAGGTTTAAGAAAATACTGGAGAAGAGCGGCGAATAGTATTATGAATATCTTAAGTGTTGAGAGCAGCACCGGGAGGTTAAGTGTTGCTGTAAATCAAAATGAAAAGTTGTTATCAGAGACATCCGATCATAACAGCATGAAGCATATGGTAAATATAATGGGCTTAATAGATATGGCTTTATCCAGAGCCAAACTTACCATAAAAGATATAGATGTTTTTGGAGTAGATGTTGGCCCTGGTGATTTTACCGGCACAAGGATAGGGGTCAGCGTTGTAAAAATTTTATCCTGGCTGGAAGGGAAGCCTGCTTTTGGCATAGATTCGCTGGATATTTTTGCACTGGGCATTAGCTATAGAAACATCAGTTTTATTACTCGTTCCCTAAAAAATAATATCCCGGTACTGGTGATGCCCTGTCTTGATGTAAGAAAAAGCGAAGTTTATTTTGCCTTTCATAATGTGACTTCTGAGGTCAATAATGAGGATAAATATCTGGCTAAGATTGGAACCGGAGGCAGGCATTACTTTATAAGTAAAGCAGGGAAAAATTTTTTGGTTCGCAATTGCGACCTGAAAGATTTGTTAAATGGATTAACAGCAAACGGAGTTTTAAAAATACCGGATTGCGGAAGCGGATATAGAAATCCTGAAATATTAATTGGAGGAAACTGCTGTATAAATTATGGAAAAATGTTATCTGATATAGCCAGGCAGAATAAAATTTTTAATCTGGATAAAAAAACTACTTACCCCCGGGCAAGGCACTTAAATATTTGTGCTTATTTTAATGCAATAAGAAAAGTAAAGGCCAAAAATCTTGTTCCCGTTTATGTCAGGAAATTTGTGCCTTTTGGCGGTTAGCATATTATCCTGAATAAGCATTTGGCCGGTAAGAAAATTAATATGGTATTTTGAAAAATGGACGCTATAAGAGAGAAAAGCAAAAAAGACATATATATACTGGGCATTGAGACTTCGTGTGATGATACCTGCGCTTCAGTTGTCAAAAATGGCTCGGTAATACTTTCCAATGTAGTTTCTTCTCAAAATGAGATTCACAAGAAATATGGCGGCGTTGTCCCTGAATTAGCATCAAGGAAGCATATAGAAGTAATAGATATAGTAATAAATGAAGCACTGGAGAGATCCGGTGTTAATCTTGATAAGATTGATGCAGTCAGTGTTACCAACAGGCCCGGCCTTGTAGGCTCCCTGCTGGTAGGGGTTGGAGCGGCTAAAGCCATAAGTTATTCAAAAAATATACCGCTTGTGGCTGTAAATCATCTTAAGGCTCATATTTATTCTAATATTCTGAAAAATTCTGATATCAAGGGCGGGTTTATAGGGCTTGTTGTTTCTGGAGGTCATTCAAGCTTGTATTTTGTGAACAGTGATTGGAATATAAAAGAAATAGGGCATACCGTGGATGATGCAGCAGGAGAGGCATATGATAAAATTGCAAGGTACCTGGGTCTTGGTTACCCTGGAGGTCCTATTATTGACAGGCTATCTAAAAGGGGAGATCCTTATTATATAGATTTCCCAAAGCCTATGATGGACAGCGGAGACTTTAATTTTAGTTTTAGCGGGCTAAAAACATCTTTAATCTATAGAACAAAAAAAGACGAAAAGCTTACAGCTGAAAAAAATATTCCCAGTCTTGCTGCAAGTTTCCAGAAATCTATAGTTGATGTTTTAACTGAAAAAACCATTAAAGCCGCCAGGAGATTTGGTGTAAAAAATATCCTTATTAGCGGCGGCGTTGCTGCCAATAGCAAACTCAGGGAAGAGTTTTTAAGAAAGGGCAGGGAAAATAATATTAAAATCTTTATTCCTCCTCTTTACTTATGTATGGATAATGCAGCAATGGTTGCCTGTCTGGGATATTATAGATATTTAGAGGGCAGATTCGACGACCTGGAAGTTGATGTTTATTCAAGAAGCGACATATAGCCACGAGTCTTCTTTACAGCTGATTTTGTAACGGTTTGTAAAATCTTTAAGTTTGATTATACTTTTGAAAGTCTAATTTTTCTTAAGTTTTATTCGTTGATTTTTTGATTTCATTATACTACCATTACAAAAATTACTAAGTTTTAGCAGTCCAATCAAAGGAGTGCTAACTTATTTTTATGTTTTTGCATAATACTGAATACATTGTGAAAATTGATTAGACTGGGGTTCTAGAAAATTTCATGTGGGATTTCGGATATTTACAGTATTCTAAAGGAACGATTTTATGTCACATATAATAAATGTCACTAATCTAACAAAAAATTATGGAAATGTTAAAGCTGTAAGAAGCATAGATTTCCATGTCAATGAGGGCGAGTTATTTGCCTTTTTAGGTCCAAACGGTGCAGGAAAAACGACCACTATTGATATTATCTGTACCCTGCTCAAGCCGGACAGCGGTATCGTAACAGTAAACGGCTATACGCTTGGCAAGCAGGATGATAAAATTCGAAAGAGTATTGGAGTTGTATTTCAAGACAGCATTCTCGATAATCTATTAACCGTCAAAGAAAACCTCTACACAAGGGGCAGTTTTTACGGGCTGACGGGAAAGGAATTATCTGTTGCAGTTGAAAAAGCAGCAAAAGCAGCAGGTGTGGAAAGCTTTATTAATCGTCCTTACGGCAAGCTTTCCGGCGGTCAGCGGCGCAGAGCTGACATAGCGAGAGCATTGGTAAATACCCCAAAAATCTTTTTTTTAGATGAGCCTACAACAGGGCTTGATCCTCAGACACGAAAAAGTGTCTGGGATACAATACGCAGCCTGCAAAAGGGAACTGGGATGACAGTGTTCCTCACTACTCACTATATGGAGGAAGCCGCTAATGCTGACTATGTTGCGATTATTGACTACGGTCTGATTTCCGCTAAAGGTACTCCTGCTGAACTTCGGGCAAAACACAGTACAGACACATTGCGCCTGCTCCCAAAGGATGGGGACAGACTTACCGCATTTTTAGATGAGCAAAATATCAAATTTATTATATCCGGCGGAGCTTTTATTATTCATATTTCTAATACCCTTGATGCTCTTCCATTAGTAAAAAGAGCAGAAAGCCTGATATCAGGTTTTGAGGTGATAAGCGGCAGTATGGATGACGCTTTTGTAAATATCACCGGCCACGCCATGAGGGAGGATGCGAGCTAAATGACCGTAATGATTAATTTAATCAAACGAAACCTAAAGCTGTTTTTCCGTGACAGAACCTCGGTATTTTTCTCACTTCTTGCCATCTTTATAATAATCGGACTTTATGTGCTGTTCCTTGGAAATATGATGGTTAATAACTTTAAGGATCTTCTGGGAAGTAATGCCCGTTTCATTATTAACAGCTGGGTTATGGCAGGAATCCTATCGGTTACGTCAATAACCACAACAATGGGTGCATTTGGTATTATGCTTGAAGATACGACAAAGAAAATTTCAAAGGATTTCTACTCAGCACCGATCAAACGCAGCCAGCTTGCAGGTGGATATATAATAAGTTCTTTTATAATCGGTGTGATAATGAGCATTGTATCATTAATTGTAGCTGAAGTTTATATACTGGCCAACGGTGGAAAGCTGCTTGAATTAATGTCACTCTTAAAGCTATTCGGAGTAATGCTGCTGTCTGTTTTTGCAGGCTCGTCGATGGTATTTTTTATCGTGACATTTTTCAAAAGTAGAAATGCTTATGCTACTGCAAGCACAATAATCGGAACGCTTATCGGCTTTTTAACCGGAATATATATTCCAATTGGGTCACTCCCATCTGGTGTACAAACTGCAATAAAAATATTCCCCATAAGCCATGCAGCATCATTGTTCCGGCAGATCATGATGGAAGCGCCAATGTCTACAGCCTTTGCAAATGCACCGGTACAAGCAATCACAGGCTTCAAACAAACGATGGGTGTTGTCTTTTACTTTGGCAGCACAGAGCTATCACCAATTGCGAATATACTTGTTTTAGTTGTGACAGGTGTTGTGTTTTATGTACTGGCTGTTATTAAGATTTCTGTTAAGCAAAAGCAATAGTGTTATCTTTAGTATTTAAATAAGAGATAAGACCCTGAAAATAATTTTTTATATTTTGTTCTACTTTTTT
>JAHIPJ010000234.1 GCA_018894445.1 Actinomycetota bacterium | reverse complement strand
TTTCTGACCATTTCATCAACTTTTGACCATTAATAATTTTGCTAACGTAAAAATCATCCTCCTGGTTAAAACAATGGGGGCATCTTTGAGTACAAATATCATTATATAGTTTAGCAAATTCTATTTTTAACAGATTTATGTCTACCATACCGCTTGGGCCAGCAAATTCACCATTATCATACCTAGTTTTTAAAGCATTCATCCGGTCAATCGTTTCTTCTGCTCCGATTTCAATATCTAGAGTTCTTAACCGCCTAATTCGATATGTATGTCCGAAAATAAGTTCAGCTTTTTTCAACAAACCTTTATTTTTTAATTTGGCAATCTCTTCAGGTGTAAGCTCTACATCAATCGTTCCCTTTTCTTTATCATCAGGAAAAGACCAACCATTAATATCTACCTTGAAATCTGCCGGAAATACTTCATACATCAATGATATGTTTAATTCCTCAAGCCTTTTTCTCGATTCTACTATTAATTGCTCATTTATCATTTTCATTTACCCCCTTATATTTTTAATATAGGATAAGCAAAAAAATAGTTGATCTATAATTAAGGTTGATGCATTAAAACATCTCCTATAGCTTGACGCATAGCTGTTCTTATTGAATTTTCCGGATACATTGGGTGTACTACAACCCAGGAAATTTCAAATTTGTGAGGGGTCAAATTTCCGTAAAGTACTCCAATAATCTTGTTTTGATAAGTTAGAATAAACAATCTTTTAATATTCATAACTATTTTATCAATACCCCACATTTCGCCTTCAGTATGTAGCACCTTTTGAATTTGTTCTACATCAATCTCTTCAGCCGGCCTAATAATAATGGCATCATTACTAACAAATTTAATCACTTTTTTACTAAATTAAATATCTAAAATACCAACCAAGTATCTGTTTGACAAGAAAACTATTTGATTAGCACAACTTGTCCTTGAGTTATTTTTAATAAATCATCGGGAGTTAGCTTAAAAACAGCATTCGGTGTACCAGCCGCAGACCAAATCTCGGGATATTTTAGTAAACATTCATCGATAAACGGTTTTATATAAGTTAAATGCCCTATAGGTGGAACCCCTCCAATAACAAAACCGGTATGCTCTAAAACAAATGCTGCTTCCGCTTTCACTATTTCTTCACCCGCATATTCCTGTATTTTGTTCTCGTTTACGCGATTAGCACCACTGGCAATCACCAATATAGGTTTTTGAGTTCTTTTCCCTTTAAAAATCAATGATTTAGCTATTTGAGCAATCTCACATCCGATTGCTTCCGCCGCATCTTTAGAAGTACGAGTAGATTCGGTTAATTCAATTACTGTCAATTCAAGGCCAAATTGAGATAAGACCGATTGAATCTTTTGGGCACTTTTACTCAGATTCTTCATCATGAATCCCCCTCTCTTAATAAATCTCAGCACATATGCTATAATTGTTATGGTTTATTATAGCATATGTGCGTTATAACGCACAATAGTTTTTGGAGGTTTTTTATGAAAAAAATAAATAGTATAATAGGATATAATCTTAAGAATATAAGAAAAAATAAAGGGTTTAGCCTTGACAAAGTTACAGAAATGACCGGTGTTAGTAAAGCAATGTTAGGTCAAATTGAACGAGGCGAGTCTAACCCAACAGTTGCGACACTTTGGAAAATAGCAACCGGTCTTAAAGTGTCCTTTTCATCTTTTTTGGAGGAAAACTATAATGGCAAAGAGTTATCACTGGTGTCTTATACAAAGATTAACCCAATCATTGAAGAAGAAGGTAATATGATAATATACCCTCTGTTCTTTTTTGATGTGAATAGAGGCTTTGAAATATTTACGATTAAATTAAACCCGGGATGTAACCACGTATCTGAATCTCACGATGATGGTGTCGAAGAATACATTATTGTAACAGAAGGAATAGTGGATATAATTGTCGACGAAAATACTTATAAGTTAGAAAAAGGTGATGCTATTCGTTTCCATGCAAATAAGAATCATATTTATAGTAATACATCGGGGCAACACGCTTGTTTTGAAAATATAATCTATTATTTTGGGCCTGTAAATAAATTATCGTGAATTATCATAATTAATATCTCATATCTCAATAAATTCAGAATTATCTTTTTTTAGATTACCAGATCGGCTAAAAACTATTAAAATGTTCCCTGTAAGGGGGGATTATATCAAAATTAAGGTTAAATGGATAAGATAATATTAATTCAAAATATTTTAAAAATATTTTAAAAAAAGAAGGATTTTCAAAAGTTTTGTAGTATTTTGAATATAAAGTTAAAATTTTACTGAATTATCCTTTAATTAGGATACACAAACGAATAAATGTATTGGAAGAATAGAAATAAACAGCTAAAAAGAAAAATACGCATTATTAGAATCTGAAAGAAAATATCGTATCATAATAAAATGTTTTCAAAAATTTTGAGGGAGGAAGATTAGATGTTTAAATATATATACTCGCCCCCCCCCCCCGAAATTCGGGGTTTCCTTTCCTATGTTTTAATACCAATCTCAAAGAAATATTTTCAAGAGAGCCCTAT
>JAHIPJ010000036.1 GCA_018894445.1 Actinomycetota bacterium | reverse complement strand
TGCTGCTTAAAGGTGACTTTAGCTGCACAACTTTTCCTGCTTTCCTGATCGCATCCAGAAGTGCAGGATTAAATTTCTGCTTTAAGGCGGTAATAATAAAAATTATATTTGTGCTATCATTATCTTTTAATGATATTGAATTTATTACTTTTTTTTGCAGGCTTGCGGAAACTTTTTCAATATATTTTATTACTACTATTTTTTTCGGGGAAAATAAGGAAGGAGTGCTTATATAATTATTGAATTCCTCTTCATCAATTTCTTCTGCTCCATTAAAAACTTTAAAGTCTGTATCAAAATTAATCTTCCCCTTAAGAAATTTTTTTACATTCTCAAGCTTATCCTCCAGTACCGAATCACTGGTACTGATATATAAATAACAGGATGAAAGCTCTTCTAATTTTAAAAGTTCTTTTTTTAACTTATCATCTTTCATATTCATTCATATATTTTAAAAGATTAAACAAGTGAATCTACGTTACCCCCGCCTTCTAATGCTGATGTCGATTCTTTTTATAATTATACATGCTGGAATTAATATGATTAAAACTATTATATAGTAAATTTTAATAATATTAAAAACCGCTGTTCTCAAACTGGATCAAAGTTAAAAAGTAGCTAATTTTACTTGTATGGGGTCTCTATGCATAAAGGTAAAACCATCAATTCCCATATCTCCAACTTTTTTAGGGTTTACTGTTCCACCAAAACCACCAATGTTGAGAAAAAAATCCAGTTATGATATAAGTAATAGGTGTTTATTGGAAAATTTAGATTAATCTGTTAGATTAGTCAATTTGTTTTTTTGAAATAAAGATGGTGCAGTATTCTAGTCAGTACTACCAACAATGAAGACGGGGCTAAAAATCCGTTGAGGGCATATAGATGAAGTCTCTGGTGTTGGCTGCTGACGCCCAGTCGGGGGCCGATGCTGGAGGTTAAGGTTGAAGGGCGATCCGCAATGGCATGCGGGCGTAGACCCTTCTTCCGTGGAGACTCCGTGTGTATTTAGCTTGTAAGTGCATATGGAGGCAGACCTGCAAATGTTTTTACAGCTGCAGCGTAGCCTGCCTTGCGTGGAATAGGGGGAGAACAGAGTAAGAGAAGAGACCAGGGCTTTTTTAATCAGAAGTTCCGGTTATCTTTGCTGAGTGAAACCTATTCTGCAAAAAAGGCTAGTTTTGGTTTGACTGTCGAGGAAAGCTCCTAGACTGTTCTTTTTTAAGAGATACGGTAGGGATTACAGTGTGGACTAAGTGGTAATCTAGTCCTATAGCTGGTGACACTATAGAGGTGAATTTAAAGGAAAACTGCTGATGTGGAAACATGTCAGTATCCGCCTGGGAAATCCTACTAGACCTAAGCCGCAAAGTTTACCTGCCGTATTACCATCTTTATTTATTTGAGGTATAGATATTGGCGAAAAGAAAAAACAGATCTAACAAGCAACGCAAAAAAGTAACCCGCTGGATTTTAATAATTCTCTTGTGGACATTTGCTTCAGCGGCTTTTCTGAGTTTCATATCAGAAACGATTCTTAAAAGTGTAAATCTGATCGTTGCTTTTGTTCTTCTCATTATCATAATTTTCATAGGTTTATTATTTGACCTTATAGGAGTTTCTGTTACTGCGTGTTCCGAAGTACCTTTTATTGCCATGGCTGCAAAAAAAATCAAAGGTGCTTACCAGTCTCTAAATCTGGTTAAAAATGCTGATAGGGTCTCCAATTTTTGCCTGGATGTAATTGGTGATGTTACTGGCATTGTGAGTGGTTCAATAGGTGCTACCATAATTGTAATCATTTTACTTAAGAATCCTGGTTTGAAACAGGTTGTGATGAGTATAATAGTGACAAGTGGAATTGCTACATTTATTGTAGCGGGAAAAGCGGTAGGTAAAAATATTGCTATCAAAAATTGTGTTCCTATAATTAGGAAAACAGGACTTATGATATATTTTTTTACACAAATTTTTAAAAGAAGATAGACTTTTTTGTTAAAATTTTAAGTTCCCTTTATGCATTTTTTTGCTGATATTAATTCTTTTTACAATCATACAGGCTGTAAATAATATGATTAAAAGTAATATATAATAAACTATCACATTTTTTACCGGGAAACTATCAAAGTTTATAATACAAAAATCAAACTTACTTAAAATTTTAACCGTTTTTAAGATATATTCAAAAATAATAGTGCTTGACTTTAAGAGAAGACCTCCCACAGGCGGCCAGATTATAGTGACAAAAGAAGAAACCATTAGAATGGAAAGAAGAATATAAAATACCGGTATTACGAGAATGTTAGCCACCGGCGAAATTAAAGAAACTTCTTTAAAAAAGTAAGCTAAAACAGGAAATAGAACTGTCTGGATAGAAAGAGTAATAAGAGCAATTTTTATAAAAGAACTTCTCTTAAGCTTTAGAAACGGGAAAATATTTCCGGCCAATCTCACCACTGCCGGGTAGATAAAAACTAATGCTGCCATAGAAGCGTACGTCATCCAGAATCCCAGATCATAAATAAAATAAGGATTAAAGATAATTATGATAATATAAGAAAGATATAGTAAAATCTTATGGCTGTATTCCCTATTCCATTCTTTAGCTAAAAGTATAAAAATAACTGTAATTGAAGCTCTTAATATGCTGGCTCTTTCTCCAACTAAAAAATTGTAAACAACCAAAAAAATAACTGCAGCCCAGAATATAAAATAGGATGTTCTCATCTTTTTAAAAACCAAATAGACCAGAGAGATAAAAAAAGAAATATGCAGCCCTGAAATAGCAAATAGATGATACACTCCGCATCTTTTAAAAGATTCTGTCAGGTACTCGGGGACATTATTTCTGTTACCCAGTATTACTGCTTCGGCTATGCAGGCATCTTCAATTTCCAGGTTTTTATAAAAAGCATTTTTTAGACAACAGTAAAGCCTGCTTCTAAAACTAAATATTCTATAGCTTAAATTACTGCTCTCAATTTTTTTAATATCTCCACAGCCGGCTATAAAGACTGCCTCATCACATCTGCCAGCCATGAAGTTTTTAGAATCATTTTTATCTAAACTCCCGGTCAATCTGAGATGATCATCTCTCAATATCGGCTCAATGCCTGTGCTATCCAATTTTATATTTATAAGCTCTCCTGCATTAAAAAGACTATTTAAATTCCCGTTACAATCATAAATATATATTTTATCTGTCTCCAGCAAAAAATTTAAATTGCCATACTTGTATCTGGGATGGTTTGATACTCTGCCCTCTATAACAATATTATCTCCGGCTGAACTATTATTTTCATAGAGAGATAAAAATATACTTTTACTTTCGTTATACTTATATATATTTATAATTGAATTTCCTATAACAAATAAAATTAAAAAGGGGATTATAACTAAAATAACCAACCTTGCATTATTTTGTTTAAAATCAGACCGTGATGTCTTCCTAAATGGAAGTTTGTTGCCCTTGAACTTAATATTAATTTTACCATGGTTGGAAATATTTAAAGAATGTTCACTGTTTAAAATCCTCCTGGTTATTAAAATACCTATAATCAGTATTAATATAATAACTGTAATTTCAGCAATGAGAATATAGGGATTAAATAAATGATATTTACTACCGGTATATACTCCTGCAGTCAATCCAGACGCCCAGAAAAGATAATATTCCCTGTAAAGAAATGATAGTATTTTCTTTTTTATATTATTCAAATGGATATAGACTGCTTGATTTCCTCATATTTTTTCTCCCCGATACCTGTGACATTTTTTAATTCTTCTTTTTTCCTGAATAATCCATTTTTATTTCTGTATTCAATAATATTCTGTGC
>JAHIPJ010000035.1 GCA_018894445.1 Actinomycetota bacterium | reverse complement strand
TAAAACAAAAATAAAGCTGAAGATCAGGTACTTCCATATCGGGCTTGTAATAAAAGCTTGAATTTTTTCAATGTATCCAAATAAATCCATTAATCCTCCGGGTAAAAATTTAATATATTCACTAATTTATCCATATATTAATATGAAAAACTTCTATCTAACTATGTTTTCTAAATTAGTTATTGAACCAGTAATGCATATAATATCATTTATGCCAGAAATTTTTAAAGCAATTTTTATAGAATTTTCTATAGTATCTATCTTATATACCTTATCCGGCAGGTGATCCGTATCTTTTAACGATTTTATTTTCTTGTTAACCGTTCTTTCCAGTTCATCGATATCCAGGCTTCTGCTGCTTAAACTTGAGGTTAAAATTAAAGTATCGCTTATGCCTATTATATTTTCAACCATACTTTCATAATCTTTATCTTTCAGGACAGCAAAGATTATTATTTTTTCCCTGTTACCAAAATACCTGCCAACATCACGGGCGAAATTTTCCACTCCTTCAGGATTGTGAGATGCATCTGCAATTACCAGAGGCCTTTTTCTTATTATCTCAAACCTTCCCCTCACCCGGATACCGGATAAGCTCTCTTTTATTTTTTTTTCATTTATCTCTTTTTTCCGGGTCCCCAGGTAAAGTTCTGCTAGTACTATTGCCAGAGATAGATTTAAAGGCTGATACTGTCCAAGAAGTTTTAGTGGCAGATTTTTATAAACATTCTTTATTCCTTTGATATCAAGCAGCCACCCTTCCAGGCCAAGATCCACTTTTCTTTGTATGCAAAAATCTTTTTCAAATAAAAAAAGCCTGGAACCAGTATCCTTTACTTTTCTGGTTAAAATTTCCAGGACTTCTCTATCGCAGCTCGTAGTTGCAACCAGCGCCTTTTCTTTTATAACTTCCACTTTCTCAGAGGTTATTTCTCCTATAGTACTGCCCAACATATCTGTGTGTTCAAGACTCACTCCAGTAAGTCCTACAACCTTCGAATTAGCGATATTGGTTGCATCCCATCTTCCTCCCATTCCAGCTTCAAGCGCCATAACCTCAATACCTTCACTTTCAGTTAATTTGAATGCCATAGCAGAAATTATCTCAAACTGGGTAATTGGGCCGCCCAGTTCCATTTTATTTACTTCCTCGATATATGGGTATATCTCGTCAAAGACTTTAGTGAATTTTTTTTCTGAAACTTCCTTTCCACTTATCCAAATTCTCTCAATATAACTATTTATATGAGGAGAAATATGATAGCCGGTATGAATACCGTGATAATTTAATATGCCAGCAACCATTTTAGTGGTGGAAGTTTTACCGTTTGTTCCCACAATATGAATAAAATCAACCTTTTTTTGAGGATTATCCAGAAGCTGAAGTATTTTCTCTATTCTTACAAGGCCTGGTTTTATTCCAAAAATAAGGCAGCCATCTAAATATTTGCATACTTGCCTGTAGCTCACTATTTCTCACTTTGATTACCAGTTTTTATTTGCCAGTACTTTCCATTCTTGCTAGCTGATCATTTAATACTTTCCAGATCCTATCTGCCTGATAAAGTTTATCCTTTTCCTTTTGAATTATTTCCTCTGGCGCTTTACTGGTAAAATCAGGATTTGATATTTTCTTTTTACTTTTTTCAATGTCTAAATCTACTCTTTTAATCTGATCTTTGATCCTCTTAATTTCCAGTTCCATATCAATCACATCAAGAATATAAATAAATATATCTATATTCCCTATTGTAGTCTTAATATATCCTTTCTGACTGGTACAATCCTTAAATTCTACTTCACTCGTCTTTGCCAGACTGCAAATATACTCCCTGTTTTTTTCCAGTACATCCTTGCAGCTATCTTCACCAACCAGCAGGTTAACCTTTACCCTGCTGGCCGGACTTATTTTAAGCTCAGATCTTATTTTTCTTATCTCGCCTATAACGTCAAAAAGTATTTTTATTTTATCTTCAATATCCTTGTTTACCCGGGCCGGTTCAAATTCCGGAAAACTCTCCACCATAATGCTTTTACCCTTATGCGGGATATTCTGCCAGATCTGTTCTGTAATAAAAGGCATAAATGGATGAAGAAGCTTAAGATATCTTTCTAAAACATACCATAATATAAATAATGCATTTTTCTTATCATCATTATCTTTTGGAAAGTAAATTCTAACCTTTGCTGATTCAATATACCAGTCGCAATAATCATTCCATAAAAAGTTATTGAGCAGCTTTGAAGCAAAAGAAAAATTATATTTCCTTAAGTTTTTTTCAACACCCTTTACTACCCGGTTTAATCTGGACAGTATCCATCTGTCCCAGAGACCCAGGCTTAAATGGTCTATATTTATATTGTCAATATTTCTGCTTTCACTCAAATTTGATATAACAAATTTAGACGCATTCCACAATTTATTTGCAAAATTTCTTACCCCTTCAATCTTCTCATCGCCCAGAATCAAATTTCTTCCAGGAGTAGTTAAAGATGTTAAAGTAAATCTTAAGACATCAGTTCCATTTTTTTTAATTATATCCGCCGGATCTACCACATTGCCTCTGGATTTACTCATTTTCTGCCCGAATGCATCATTTACCAGAGGGTTGATAAAAACTTCCCGGAAAGGGACATCCTTTTTAAAATACAGACTCATCATAATCATTCTGGCTACCCAGAAAAAGATAATATCGTGAGCGGTAACAAGAACGGCAGTAGGAAAAAAATGTTCGAGATCTTCAGTTTCTTCCGGCCATCCAAAAACTGCAAAGGGCCATAGACAAGAACTGAACCATGTATCCAGAACATCCTGATCCTGTTCCAAATTACTGCCACCGCATTTTGGACATCTTAGAGCGGTTTTTTCACTTACTATCATCTCATTGCAATCTTTGCAATACCACACCGGAATCCGGTGTCCCCACCAGAGCTGGCGGGATATGCACCAGTCCCTGATATTTTCCATCCAGTTGAAATATATCTTCTCCCATTTTTTGGGAATTATTTTCACCCTTCCTTCCTTCACTGCTGCGGTAGCCGGTCCGGTCAGCTCCTTCATAGATACAAACCACTGCATTGAAATCCTTGGCTCTATTACAGTACTGCACCTTGAGCAAATTCCAATTGAGGACCTGTGAATATTTTTACCCGCCAGGTAACCCTGCTTATCTAAATCATGCAAGACTTTTTGCCTTGCAGTGTTGCGGTCTAAACCATCGTATTTTCCTGCATTGAAATTTAAGCTTGCATCCTTGTTAAATATATTAATTTCTTCCAGGCCATGTCTTTTCCCAATTTCAAAATCATCGGGATCATGAGCTGGTGTAACCTTAACCGCCCCACTCCCAAATTCCATATCTACAAAAGCATCATCTATTAAAGGTATTTTTCTTTCCATTAGTGGGAGGTAAACTGACCTGCCTTTATATTTTTTGAATCTATTATCTTCTGGATTTACAGCAACTGCCGTATCACCAAGCATGGTCTCAGGTCTTGTAGTTGAAACAACTATATATTCATCATCACTGGGCTTACCGGTTTTTTTATCAATTAAAGGATATTTTATATCCCACAGGTTTCCTTCTTTTTCGATATGTTCTACTTCAATATCGGAAATTGCGGTCTGGCACCTTGGACACCAGTTAACCATATAATTTCCTCTATAAATCAGCCCATTTCTATATAAGGTCACAAATTCTCTTGTGACCGCTTTGCAGTACCAGCTATCAAGGGTAAACCTTTCCCTGTCCCAATCACATGAGCATCCCAGCAATTTTAATTGGGTTATAATCCGGCTGCCATATTTTTCTTTCCAGCGCCATACTTCTTCTACAAACTTTTCTCTTCCCAGCTGAAATCTATTTATATTTTTTTCTTCCAGAGTTTTTTCCACTACATTTTGAGTAGCTATTCCTGCATGATCGGTCCCGGGTATCCAGGTAGTATTATATCCGCTCATTCTCTTATATCTGATAATCACATCCTGCAGGATATTGTTCAGGGCATGACCGATATGAAGATAACCGGTTACATTAGGAGGTGGTATTACCATACTGAATGGAATTTTTGATTTATCGATCTTTGCAAAAAAATATTTATTTTCAAACCAATGCCAGTAGATTTTCTGTTCAAATGCTAAAGGATTGTATTTGCCTTTAATCTCACCAGGCATTTTAAGCTGACTTTTCTTCATTTTTCAAAAAGACTTTTTTGTTTGATCTACCAATTATCTCGGGCTCAGTTTTATTTTCAACAACCTCTCTGGTAATAATACATTTACTTATATCATTACGCTCAGGTATTTCAAACATTATATTTAACATAATCTCTTCCATAATAGCCCTGAGTCCTCTTGCTCCTGTTCCTCTTTGCAAAGCATGTTTTGAAATCTCTATTAAAGCATCTTCTGTAAATTCCAGGTCAACTTTGTCCATCTTAAACATTTTACTATATTGCTTGACCAGTGAATTTTTTGGTTCAACCAGAATTTTAATCAAATCATTTTCCGTAAGACTAGACAGAGTGCTAACTACAGGCAGCCTTCCAATGAGTTCTGGAATTAAGCCGTACTTTAATAAATCTTCCGGCATTGTCTGGGGAAGAAGTTTATCAATTTTTTCAACTTTATCTGGAACTTTTCCTGAAACAAAGCCAACACTACTTTTATTTATTCTTCTCTCGATTATCTTTTCCAGCCCACTAAACGAACCTCCGCAGATGAAAAGAATATTGGTAGTGTTAATTTGTATAAAATCCTGATGAGGATGTTTTCTGCCTCCATGTGGAGGAACATTAGCTTCTGTTCCTTCTAAAATTTTGAGCAGAGCTTGCTGTACCCCCTCTCCGGATACATCTCTGGTAATTGAAGGATTTTCAGATTTACGGCTGATCTTGTCTATTTCATCCAGATAAATAATACCGGTCTCAGCTCTTTTAATATCAAAATCTGAAGCCTGTATCAATCTTAGCAATATATTTTCTACATCCTCACCAACATAACCTGCCTCAGTAAGCGATGTTGCATCTGCAATGCAAAACGGAACATTTAATATTCTGGCTAAAGTTTGAGCAAGAAGAGTCTTGCCGCAACCAGTCGGGCCAATTAATAAAATATTGCTTTTTTGAATTTCTGTATCATCCTTGCTTGGCCTGTCCTCATATTTTACTCTTTTATAATGATTATATACCGCTACAGATAGTACCTTTTTTGCCCTTTCCTGATCAACAACATACTCATTTAAAATTGAATATATTTCTTTAGGTTTGGGAAGATCCTTGAAATAAACTTCTCTATCTTCCTTTAATTCCTCATCTATAATCTCATTACACAAATCTACACATTCGTCGCAAACGTAAACTCCGGGTCCCGCAATCAGTTTTTTTACCTGATTTTGAGATTTACCGCAAAAAGAACATTTTAAAAAATCACTTTTTTTTCCGTCATTTGATGGCAACTTTATGCACACTCCTGGTAATATTATTTTTTATAAATAACTTCATCCACTATACCATATTCTTTAGCTTCCTTTGCACTTAATATAAAATCTCTTTCGGTATCCTTCTCCACTTTTTTTACTTCCTGACCGGTATGCCTGGCGATTATCTCATTTAGAAGAGCACGGATTCTCACCATCTCTTTTGCATGAATTTCTACATCAATTGTAGTTCCGGAAACATCTCCTGATGGCTGGTGAAGCATAACTCTCGAATTAGGCAGTGAAAATCTTTTGCCTTTTTCTCCTGCCAGAAGCAAAACTGCGGCTGCGCTTGCGGCCTGACCAATACAAATAGTGGATACCGGGGACTTTATAAACTGCATTGTATCATATACCGCCATAGCAGCAGTCACAACTCCACCAGGGCTATTTATATATAGCTGTATGTCTTTTTCCGGGTCTTCTGCCTCCAGATGGAGCATCTGTGCCATAACTAAATTGGCAATATTATCATCTACAGGTAATCCCAGAAAAATTATTCTTTCTTTTAGCAAACGCGAATAAATGTCAAAAGATCGCTCTCCCCTATTAGTCTGCTCAATTACCATTGGAATCAAATAATTATTATACATTTTAACCATCTCTCTTTTTTATTTACTTTGAACCAGGAGTCCAAAGCCTTTTAGCTTTTTTTCCGGCTCCTGTCTTATCTTCATCAGGTGTCCATATCTCTTCTTTACCTCCGCTGCCTGTATTTTTCTCCTCTGTTACCTGCGCACTGTTGATCAGCAAATCAATTATCTTGCTTCTCTTAATAGTCTGGATTAGAGTTTTTTCTCCCTCAGGATTTTCAAGGAATTCTCTGATTTTTTTAATGTCCTCTTCTTTTTTGTATCTGCTAATGATATTATCTTTTTCTTTTTTTATTTCATCTTCTGAAGGTTCTATGTTTTTCTTTTCCGCCTTTTCCAATGCCTTAAAGATCAGATACTCTTTTACTTCTCTTAGCGCTCTCTCCCTGATTTCTTCATTTAGCTTATCTTCTGTAATATTTATAGCCTTAAGATAATTATCCCTGTTTATCTTCTGCTTCTTTAAACCTTCATCAATCTCTTCATTAATCTGTTTTATTCTACCAGTTACCATCACATTCGGAATATTAGACTTTATATTGTCTACAATATGATTAAAAATTTCTTCTATTATTTTTCCCTTTTTAAAACTTTCTTTCTGCTCAATCAATCTCTTTTTAATGCTATCTTTAAAGTCATCTGCATCTTTATAGTCACCTAAGTTTTTCAAAAACTCCTCGTTGATTTCAGGTAATACCTTCTTCTTTATCTCCTTTATAAAAATGCTGAAGTTTGCCTGCTTGCCCTCTAGATCCTTATTTTCAATATTTTCAGGCAATATAAGTATTACATTTTTCTTAATACCTCTTTTCATTCCGATAAGCGAATTTTCAAACTCGGCAAACAGAGTATTTGAGCCAACTTCTAAGAGATAATCTTCGGCGCTGCCGCCTTCAAATGCTTTACCTTCAATTTCACCATCAAAATCCAGTGTAACATAATCACCTTTAGATATTGGCCTATCATCTTCAACCGGTTCAAGTGATGCAAAGTTATTTCTGATATTATTTATTTGCCGTTCCAATTCCTGGTCAGATACATCCGTAGAAAGGACAGTAACCTTTATACCATTATATCCGGGTAATTCTATTTCCGGTTCTAGTTCTAATTCTACTTCAAACCCTAAAGGTAAATCCTCTGCCAGCTGAGTAATTTTTATTTTCGGGTACTCTATTGGTTTTAGATTGGATTCCATAATCATATCCGGATATAATTCAGAAATTGAAAGACTGGCAGCTTCATTTAGTACATACTGTTTACCAAAATTTGCATCTATTATTTGATAGGGAATCTTACCTTTTCTAAAACCGGGAATATTTGCTTTTTGAGATATATTTTTATAGGCTTTGCCAATATACTTTTTTAAATAATTATTTGAAATCTCTATATCTAATTTAACCTTGTTTAAATCAATCTTCTTCTGGTTTTTTATCTCATAACTCAAGTAAAATCCTCCTTAAACACCAGTAGTGGGTTAGTTCTATTTCAACATTAAGACTCATATTATAATAGAAAATAAATAAAATACAAACCAATTACGAAGAGTGTCAGCTCTTTCAAATCCCTGGAAATATGCCACTGGCATATTTTCTATTCAGTTAGTTTTATATTGTTTGAAATAATTTATGTCTTAATTGGTGCGAGAGAGGGGACTTGAACCCCTATAGGTGTTACCCCACTAGATCCTAAGTCTAGCGCGTCTGCCAATTCCGCCACTCTCGCAGAAATGGTGAGCCGTAC
>JAHIPJ010000034.1 GCA_018894445.1 Actinomycetota bacterium | reverse complement strand
GAATACGCAAGGTTAGCAAAAGTAGATAGATTTATTTTTGCCAGCAGTATTTCTGCATATCAGTGGTATCCAGCCACAAAATTCTGCCCTCCTGATTATATGCCGGTTGATGAAGAGCATCCTTGTAGGCCAAAGGATATGTACTCAACTACAAAGTATATCCAGGAGTTACTTGCAATGACCTATTATCATCAGTATAAATTACCTGTAACTATATTAAGACTCACTGCGGTAGTTGGTCCTGCTGGAAAAGGTGGTGGAAGAAGCTGGCGTGAATTTGCAAAGAGTTTATCTGAGGGGAAAAAAGTTCAGATTCCTCATTTCTCCGCTGAAGAGATGTGCCATTATGTTGATATAAGAGATGTAGCCAGGATGTTTATTGCTGCAGCAGAACACCCTAAGGCAATCGGTGAGACTTTTAACTGCGTAGGACCAGGTGCAGTCAGGGGTTATGAATTTGCAGATATTGTAAAGGGGCTATACCCAAACATTGAAGTGGAGTACGGATTTCCGTGGAGTATGGCACAAGGTGAAGAAATCTGTTTCTCAATGAATAAAGCAAAAGAATTGATAGGTTTTGAGCCAATATATTCCTTGGAGGATACAATTAAGAGTATAAAAGACTGGATTGATTCCGGGGGACTTGAAAAGACCAGTACTTTTAAAATAGGTAAATTTGGTGATGGAGTAAAGAAATAGTTTTGTAATTAAAAAATACATAAAAAAGTAAGTGATTTAAAAGTATTTATATTATTTATATAAGTATTTGGGGGTATCTCCTTTAATGGACTTACCCCAACATATTGTGTCCGAGGGTAATCCTCTATATTGATAGATACTATACCTTATGTTTAGTCCAGCCAAGGAGATACCCCCAATAAAAACTATTTAGAATTCTAAGTAGAACTTATAATTCAGAGAATATATTCTTATTTGGCTCACATGCTTACGGCACACCAGATGAGGACAGCGATCTTGATGTTGCTGTAATAGTAAAAAAATCAGATTTGCCACAATATAAAAGAAGCAGGGCAGGATATTCAAAAATTAGAGGTATAGATTATCCTGTTGAGATTTTAGTATTTACCGAAGATGAAATAGAAAAATTAAAAAATGTTAAAACTTCTCTAGTTTCTACAATCTTGGATAAGGGTTTAAAGCTCAATGGATAAGAATACTAAAAATGAATGGAATGCCTGGATTAATAGATCTATTAGTGACTATAGATCTGCAGAAAAGTTAATTTCTGGAGAGGATAAATATCTTGATACTGCTATTTTCCATTGCCAGCAAGCTGCAGAAAAAATATTAAAATCCTTTTTTATGGAAAAATAAGAGCAGGACCGGAAAATTCGGGTAATACAATTTCACATACAGATACCCGGATTGCATCTATTGCTATAGCTAATAATTTAACTATTATAACCGGCAATATAAGACATTTTATAAAAATACCGGAACTGAAAATCGAAGACTGGATAAATTAACTTAACCTAAGATTTTAGCTCTAAAAACAGGTTTGCCATTTCAATTGCGCTTAATGCTGCTTCCCAGCCCTTATTCCCTCTTTTAGTTCCGGCCCTCTCAATAGCCTGCTCAAGGCTGTCGGGAGTTATAACTCCAAATGAAACCGGGATATTAAAGTCCAGGCTGATCCTGGCTACCCCTTTTATAGTTTCGCTTGCAATATATTGATTGTGCGATGAATCTCCTTTTATAACTGCACCAAGACATATAATGGCACTATATTTTTTTGACTCTGCCATTATCTTTACTGCTGACGGGATTTCAAATGCTCCCGGCACCCATGCTATATTGATATTATCATCTTCACATTGGTGCCTGTGCAGGCAGTCCAGCGCTCCGTCCAGCAGCTTTGAAGTTATGAAATCATTATACCTGCTTACCACTATTCCGAACTTTAGTTTTTTTGCATCAAGTTTGCCTTCATATTTTTTCATGACTTCCCCCTCATATAATAAGATAATAAAATTTTACCGGTAAGATTTATTGTTCTAAAATCTATTAATATAACTAAATAAAGCTAAGCAGAAAGACAAATTATTTCTCCCCTTTCTATATTTTGGTCATAACATATGATTTAATTTGCTTTTTTTAGTTGACAGATATTTTTCATTATTCTTATTGGGAAGAATGGTTATGGGCACCCTTTTGGTTATCTTTAGCCCATAGCCTTCCAAACCAACTATTTTTTTTGGGTTGTTGGTCATAAGATGTATGGTAGAGAGACCGAGATCAGAGAGTATCTGCGCTCCTATGCCATAATCCCTCAGGTCGGCATCAAAGCCCAGGCGGAGATTTGCTTCTACTGTATCCAGGCCTTTTTCCTGGAGTTCATAAGCTTTCATTTTATTGCAAAGTCCTATACCTCTTCCTTCCTGAGCCATATAAAGCAGTACTCCCGAGCCTTCTTCATTTATCTTCTTGAATGCACTGTCCAGCTGCTCGCCACAGTCACACCTCATAGACCCAAAGGTATCTCCTGTAAGACATTGTGAATGCACTCTAACAAGAACATTCTTTTTGCCCCTGACTTCTCCCCTGACAAAAGCGATGTGAGATCCAGGTTCTATAAGAGACCTGTAGGTAATAGCCTTGAAATTGCCCCATCTGGTGGGGAGGTTAACTTCGGCAACCTTTTCGATTAACTTTTCCTTTCTTTTTCTATATCTTATAAGTTCTTCAATGGTTATTATTTTAAGGTTGAATTTTTTTGTGATTTTTATCAGATCATGAAGATGTGCTACCTCGCCATCTTCACCGATTACCTCGCAAATAATCCCGGCAGGATATAAGCCTGCTATTTTTGCCAGATCTACTGCTGCTTCTGTATGACCAGCCCTCGTAAGAATACCTCCATTATGAGAACAAAGGGGGAAGATATGACCCGGTATAGATATATCTTCAGGCCTTGTATCGGGACTGATAAGAGTTTTTATAGTCTTTACTCTATTACTGGCTGAAATACCACTGCCGCTTATTGATTTTGCATCTATGGATACAGCCAGGGCTCTCACATTGATGGGAGAGGTTTCGTTCTCATAACTTATCATAGGTATCTTTAACTGACCGAGTCTTTTTTGCTCACAGGGTAAAAATATTAAGCCCCGTGCATATGTTATGAAAAAATTTACTGATGCAGTAGTTACTTTTTCTGCTGCCTGGAAAAATACTCCTTCATTATGTAGAGACTTATCATCAACAATAATTATTATTTTCCCCTGTCTTATGTCATCTATAGTATCCTCAATGGAATAAAAGAGGCTTTTATTTTTCTTATTTTGTGAATCCATGTTTTTCCAGCTTCTCCTTAAGTATTTTGTCTTTTAATTCCTGTGAATTTATATTGCCGATCTGTCTAACCTGCAGGAAATTTACAATATAGCGGGCGAGCATATCTACTTCGATATTAACTATATCGCCTGGCTTCCTGCTGGACAGATTTGTATTTTCGTAAGTGTAGGGAATGATAACCACGCTGAAGCTTTCACCTTTAACTTCAGATATGGTAAGGCTGATTCCATCTATAGCTATAGAGCCCTTTAGTGCCACAAAATCCCGAATATCAGAAGGCAGTTCCAGTTCAATCAAATAAGATCTGCCAATTCTGGATATTTTTAAAATTTTACCTATGCAATCCACATGACCGCTTACGAAATGTCCTCCAAGTTTATCATGAGGGGTTAGCGAGTTTTCCAGGTTAACCATATCACCGGTATTAAGATACTTTAAAGAAGTTGTATTTAAAGTATTAAAGGAGATGTCACAGGCAAAACCTTCACTGCTCCGGCTTTTTACTGTAAGACATATTCCATTTACTGATATAGAGTCACCTATATGTAAGTCCCTTAAAATTTTAAGGCATTGAATTTCAATTTCCCTGTCTCTGCCTTTATCTATTATCTTTCTTATTTTACCGGTTTCTTTTATAAGTCCTGTAAACATAAAAACTCTCGTATGTAATTTTTTATCATTTTAAAGGATAGGCAGTAATGACAATATCACTGCCAATTTTTTTTATATTTTCAAATCTTAAATTTATAGAATCCTTTATTTTATTTATTCCAAGTTCTGTAAACATATTATAATCACTATTTCCTCCTATAATTTTGGGAGCAAAATAAAAAATAAACTTATCAATCAAATTTCTTTTTAAAAAGGAGGTAATCAAAGCCGGGCCGCATTCTAAAAGTATGGAAGTTATTTCATATTTTTTATACAGAATTTTAATTATTTTTAAGATATCCAGACCAGTGAATTCTACGGTATCTTTATTAACCGGTAGTACATCAATATTATTTTCCTCCAGTTTTTTAATTTTACCTGTGAATTTGGATTTGTTTTTATCTTCTATAAAAACAATGGTTTTTACAAGGTTGGAAGTCTTTACAATATTGGAATCTAAATTGATTCTAAGATTGCTGTCAAGAATTACTCTGTAGAATTTTTGACTGCCATAGTTTTTATAGAAGTATTCAATGTTTTTTCTGGGGAAAAGATAGGGATTGTCATTTAAGACGGTATTTATTCCGGTCAATATACAACCGTATTCTTTTCTGAGATCCTGTACCTGCATTCTTGATCTTTCCGATGTTATCCATCTGGAATCAGAAGATTTTGCAGCTAATTTGCCGTCAATACTTGAGGCAATTTTACAGCAAATAAAAGGAATTCCTGTTTTGATTTGTTTAAAAAATACTTCATTCTGTTGTTCTATTTTATTCTTTAGAAGTCCGCTTTTTACTTTTATTTCAGCTTTTTTTAAAAATTCTATTCCCCTGCCATTAACTTTGGGATTTGGGTCAATACATCCAATAATTATTTCTTTTAGTTTATGCTTTACAATCTCATTAACACAGGGTGGTGTTTTTCCCTGAAATGTACACGGTTCAAGAGTTATGTACATTGTGGAGCTTTCCAGGGATTGGCTGGAATTATTTATTGCCTCTATTTCAGCATGATGAAGCCCTGCCTGTCTGTGATAGCCTGATGATATGATCTTTCCATCTTTTACAATAACTACTCCAACCATAGGATTGGGGTTGGTATCTCCTCTTCCTCTCTCGGCAAGCTTTATGGCAATCTCCATATATTTTCTATCTTCTTTGGTAAAATTAAGGTTATCTTTTATATT
>JAHIPJ010000033.1 GCA_018894445.1 Actinomycetota bacterium | reverse complement strand
TTACCTTCAAACTGAAAAAGACGCTGCAAAATCAACAATTCATAAATACAGAGCTGATTTAGAAAGATTATTTGAATATTTAGAACTTAGCGCACCTTCGGTGCGGACTTTTAATCACCCACATATTTCATTCGTTTGTTACATTTAGGGCAAGTAAATGTCGGATATACACCTTTTTTACAACCCTGTGAGTAAAAATATGCGTCAATTAGAAAACTATGGTTTGATTATTAGCTATCTAGTATATTGTAAATTTCCCAGGGATACAGTTGTTTAACATTAGTATACTTACTATTCTTATTTTTATTCAAGGTAATACAAATTACATGCCCTGTATTATATTTATCCAAAAAATAAAGTGCGTTTTTTATTAGTTTGTCTCTAAAACGAAGCTTAACCTCTATTGGCATAAGCTTCTTGCTGTCTAAAATAAAGTCAACTTCCTGACCTTTATTTGTTCTCCAAAAGTAAATATTTTCGACAGGACTATTTCTTCTTAAATTCATATAAATGCTGTTTTCGAACAAACCACCAGATAGTACCATGCCAAAAGTCTTATTGGCTAAAATATTAGCAATTCCTGTATCCTCTAAATATATCTTTGGCATTTTAGTTAATTCACTTCTTATATTTTTATAAAAAGGATAAATCTTCTTGATAATGTATGTATTTTCCAGAATAAACAAGTAATCTTCTATTGTTTGCCTGGCTATGCCTAACGTGTTGGATAATTCTAAAATATTTAGTAAATTCCCAGATTGACTGGCTAATAATTTTAACAAAATATCAAATTTATTGATATTTCTTATATCAGCCAGGTCTCTAATATCTTTTTTAATATATGTATTTATAATTTGCTTTAATTTAAATTCTTTCTTTTCTATTGATTTTTCCAACACAATCGCTGGGTAACCACCCATAAGGGCATATTCAGTATATAAATCTCCTAATTCATTTTGCAAAATATCAGGCAGCTTTGTTCCTAATCTTATTTTTTTTTCTTTAAACCATAAAAATTCTTCAAAATCCAAAGTAAATATTTCAAAATTCACAGTTCTTCCTACCAAAGAATTTTTAAATTTAGACTTAATGCTAAAGCTCGAAGAACCCGTAACTATAATTTTTACTTTTGTTTTATAACGATCGTAAAATAATTTAAGAAAAGAAGATGGGTTTTTCAAATACTGAATTTCATCAATAAATAGATAAATCTTCTTATTAAAATCACAATTTATACCAGTTAAATAATCTATTACTTTTTCTACTCCTTTATTACAGAGCTCAACTAAATTAAAGTCTTCTAGATCAAAGTATACAATATTGCTCTCAGGTATTTTTAGTTTTGATATCACAGATATTAAAATCTTAATAATCGAAGTCTTGCCAACTTGCCTTGCTCCATGCAGGACAATAATTTCATCATCATCTAAAAACTTAGCTATTGAACTAATAGCTTTTCTATTTATTAACTTTTCTTGTATTATTTTCATATTAATTAATTTAATATTATAATAATTATACTTTACAAAAAAACTGGTAATTTATCAAGTATATTGTTAAATAAATTTATATCCTTTTTTTTAAATTAGAATCTTTGAAGGCTCGTTGAAGATATCGTCAATTATAGCGAGGGTGCCCAGGCCGGAGACCTGCCGCAGGCTATTGAGAGGGCTGGAACTAAAAGAGGAAATAAGGGTTGGGAAGCAGCATTAAGCGCAATTGAGATGGCAAACCTGTTTTTAGAGATGAGATCTTAGGTTAAGTTAATTTATCCAGTCTTCGATTTTCAGTTCCGGTATTTTTATAAAATGCTTTATATTTCCAGTTATCAGAGTTAAATTATTAGCAATAGCAATAGAGGCAATCTGGACATTTGCATGTGGGATTATAACACCCGAATTTTCCAGTCCTGCTCTTATTTTTCCATAAATAAAAGCAGCCTGACTACCAAATGACAGAATATTTACAGCAGGCAGTAATATATTTTTTAAATTATTCAAGTGGTATTGAGGGTTACCACTTTTAAATGAACCATAAACGATCTCTCCTATAGTGATAGTGGTTATGAACTGGTCTTCTCTTTTTAGTCCGGATATGTTTTTTACGAGTTTTTCTGAAGGTTTCTTTTTTAAAATATTGGTAATGGCATCAGTGTCAAAAAGATACATCTCTTCCCTTATCTTTAGACCGCTCGAGGTATACTTTTTTTATATTATCTTCTATATCTTCAAAATCAGCCCATTTCCCTATTATTTCACCAAGGCCTTTTACCTCTTCAGAAGATTTTAATTTCTTTATTTCTTCAACTGAAACTAAAGCTGCAATAGGTTTGCCTCTTTTTGTAATAATTATCCTCTTATCTGCATATGCCACTTTAGAAATATATTCAGAAAAATGGCTTTTTGCCTCAGCCACTGAAATATTACTGTCTATTTTTTCTATGTTTTTATCTTTTTCATACATTTTAGTTCTAAATAGTCATTATGTCATATTGACTAATTAATCATAATATATTCTTACATTTTTTTCAATAATTGTTTTTTAGTTATTAATTTTTATTGCCCTGGGTACTGCTATTTAAAACTGTAAAAAACTTTTTATAAACTATTTAGCAGAATTTTATATTCTATGAAAAACGACCTGATAAAAAAATTAGAAGTGCTTATATCCCGATAAACACTTCTAATTTAATATCCCTATTAAATAGAATTTAATAGATTTTCTACTCTCTACTTATGAAAGTAGATCATTGGCCAAGTCAACTGCACTGGCAGCATCAGGAGCATAACCTGCTGCACCTATAGAGTCTGCATATTCCTGGGTAAGAGGTGCTCCGCCTACCATAACTTTTACACCAGCAGTTTCCTGGTCTGCTTTAAGTGTATCAATTACAATTTTCATACCCGTCATTGTAGTGGTAAGAAGAGCTGATAGGCCTATTAGTTTAACACCATTCTTTTTTATTTCTTCTACAAACTTCTCTGAAGGAATATCAACTCCTAGATCAATAACAGTATATCCTCCACCTTCCAGCATCATACCTACCAGGTTTTTTCCGATGTCGTGGAGATCTCCCTGTACTGTACCTATTATTATCTTACCCTTGGTATCTGCACCGGATTCAGAAAGCAGTGGTTTTATAATATCCATTGCAGCATGCATAGCTCTTGCGGCTATTAATACCTCAGGTATGTAAAACTCGTTAGCCTTAAACTTCTTTCCCACCACATCCATACCAGGCATCAGTCCATCATTTAGAATCTCCCCTGCGGGCACTCCCTCATCTACCAGTTTCCGGGCAATTTCCTTGCTTTTTACATTATCCCCTTTGATAATGGAGTCTGCCAGATCTTGATACTTTGCCATTGTACCTCCTTTCTGTCTTAATATAGGTCTTTACCTATCACAGTAAAGCATTTTAATATCATAACAGAATAAACAAAAAAATAAAGAATGTGAATTTTTATTTACTCAACTTTTTTTATATTGTATACTTTTAAAACAATATAAAAAATGTACTGTTGAGTGATTTCAGAGACTAATTTTTAACCTTTATGTCAATAAGCGCTAAAGAAAGCATAAATAAATTAAACAACGAAGTTAAAAACTGTAAAAAGTGCATGGATTTATTAAAAACCCGAAAACAACCTGTACCGGGGACTGGCGCACCTAAAGCAAATATAATGGTGATAGGTAATTATCCTCTGGCCAATGGTGCTGAAGAAAGAGGTATTCCTTTTACCGGCGATGACCAGGGTAAATTCATGAGAAAAATATTTGATGAAACTAAACTATCTCTGGTTAAAGATACCTATATCACCTACCTGGTTAAATGTACACCAGGGAGAACCACAAAAAAAGAGAGTAGTTCTTTAGTAGAAGCTGCTGAACCACTCAAAAAACATATAAATAACTGTATCTTATTCCTCACCAAGGAAATCTCCATAATTACACCTCATATAATTGTCTCACTGGGACTTAATGTATCCAATATTATCCTGCAGAAATTCTTTTCTATTGAAAAAAAATATAGAAATATGGAAAAGATACATATGAGGATATTCGAAAATCCATCATTTAAGCTTGTTCCATTTTTTGACCCCCAGGATGTTATTATAAGCGGTACCATCACTGAAGAAAGATATATAAGGGACTTTGAGTCTTTGTCTAAATTTTTAAAAATAGTTTAAGGATTTAATCTTCAACTAGATATATTTTCAGTTTTCTTCTACCATACCTAAAGCATTCTTCTAAAGATTCAAAGCACAGGTCAATTCTGCTGCCCTTTATCCACCCCCCGGTATCAGCGGCTAAAGCTTCACCGTAGCCAGGTATATAAAGTTTTGTACCCAGAGGTATAACTTTTGGATCTACAGCGACTATTCCCTTTCGGGCTCTTAGTCCTATTGCTGTAATTCCATTTCCATTTATATCATTGCCTCCCAATCCAAAAGCATAGTATGCTGTTGCTACCATATCCCATTCTCCAACCAACACGAGCCCGGGAGGCTGAACTTGTGCTATCCTTTTTTTTATTTCACTCAAAAGATTCTGGATTTCCCCTTTTTCTCCCTTCACTTCCCCCAGAAGAACTTTATTTTCCTCCATACTTTTTAATAGATGCTGTTCTTCAGCTTTAATTCTGGCTTTGGTTTCTTCAATCTCTTTCATTTTCTCCTCAGATTTCCGGGAAATTCTATCATATTCTTCCTTTTCAAAGCGGAGCTGTTCTATGATTTCAGCTTCCCTGCTCATAATATTTTTAAAAAGGTAAAGGTTGTTTACAACTTCATTTAAATCCCTGGCACTGATAATAATTTTTGCGACATCATTATTTCCATATTTATATGAAAAAATTACTTTTTCAGTCAGGATATCCTTTTTATTTTCAATACTTTCACTTAATTCCTTTCTGGTTTCATTAAGTTCCTCCAGTTGATTTTCCAATACTTCAAGTTCTCCATTCAACGATTCAATTTCATTTCTTTTATTTTCGATCTCTACCTCAGATACGAGTATTTCTTCCAGTAAGCTCTCCTCATCCTGACTGAGCCTGGCTATTGCATTACCTAATTCCTTTAAAGTAATTGCATCTGCCTTTTTTGGTGAAACCAGCAGCAAAGAAACTAAAATTAAAACAACAACTGCTGTGAGCATATTTCTTTTCAATAAAGTTATTTTCGATGCCTTTAGTTTTTTTAAAATATTTTCCTTATACATTACTGCTAATTTATTTTTTTATTTTTACAAAATGTTTAAAATAAATATTGAATTAGTAAATCAACTGTCTTATTAAGAAATAATTTTATTACATTTATCTATATTTTTATAGAATTAAATAATTCTACATA
>JAHIPJ010000032.1 GCA_018894445.1 Actinomycetota bacterium | reverse complement strand
TAAAGCAAAAAACTATTCCATGGTTATTTCTTAAATAAGTGGATAAATATACTGGAAAACCATCTGCTAATATCTTTTCTATTTTAAACATTTTAAATAAATTATTTTTTATTTTTTCTCAGGAAAGTAGGTATATCAAGATAATCATCTTCTCCTAAAGATCTGAAGTCATCTCCTGATATTTTTTTAAAATCTTCTTTTTTATCTTTTACGGCAAGTATATCTTTTTCAAACTCAAATAGCTTTTTCTCTACTTCTTTTTCCTTCTTGACTCCATAATCTGTTTTCATTTTCTGGATTTTACCGGATTCAAATCCGGTAGCAATAATGGTAACTTTTACTTTATCCCTCATGCTTTCATCAATAACAGCACCAAAAATAATATTTGCATTTGGACTGGAAGCATTCCTTACAATTTCCGCTGCCTGATTGACTTCAAAAAGTTTCAGATCGGGTCCACCAGATATATTTAATAAAATTCCGTTTGCTCCCTCTATAGAGGTTTCTATCAGAGGGCTGTTAATTGCATTTTGAGCAGCTTTAATAGCTCTACTTTCACCAGATGCTATTCCATCTCCCAATATTGCATTCCCTGCATTTTTAATTATTGATTTTACATCTGCAAAATCTAAATTAATCAGTCCTGGCAGAGTAATTAGATCAGTAACTCCTCTAACACCTGCCTTAAGCACATTATCCGCGAGTCTAAAGGCATTAAGTAGTGTGGTGTTATCATCGGAAATCTCCAGTAGTCTATCATTTGGTATTATTATAAGAGTATCAACTTTATCTTTTAAATTCTCGATACCTTCTTCAGCCTGACTCATCCTTTTTCTGCCTTCAAATGTGAACGGCTTTGTTGCAACTGCAATTATCAGGCATCCTGCTTCTCTGGCAGCAGTTGCTATAATAGGAGCCGCACCTGTTCCAGTTCCTCCGCCTTCACCTAATGCAAGGAATATCATATCTGCATCTTTTACTACTTCTTTTATAGATTCTATGGATTTTTCAGCAGCTATCCTGCCAATTTCCGGGTCGGATCCTGCACCCAGGCCACTTTCACCAAGTAATACTTTCCTATCAGCACTTGACATCATAAGAACCTGGGCATCAGTATTTATTGCTACAAACTCACATCCGCTTAAATTATCTTCTATCATTCTATTAATTGCATTGTTACCGCCTCCACCTATCCCTATAACTCTTATAACTGCATAATAATTTTTATCAAAGTTCAAACTCACAACTATCACCTGCTTTCATTTTTTAAAATTTTTAAAATAAATTCCCTAAATCTACTTATAAAAGTATGCTGTCCCTTCTTCTCACCTATCTGATCCAAATCCAGGTAATTTTCCAGTTGAGAAGCATATTTTAATAAACCTACACCTGTAGAATAAATAGGATTACTAATCACTTCTGAAGGCCCTTCTACATCATAAGGAACTCCTAATCTTGCCGGTAAATTAAAAACAGAATTCGCCAGGAGAGCCATGCCTTTTAGTAGCGATGTTCCTCCAGTTATAACCAGACCACATGGGACTTGATGCATAAAACTACAACCTTCAACTTTTTCTTTAACCAGGTTCAGTAATTCTTTAACCCTGCAATTTACTATATTATACAACCGTATGTTTAATGTTGTTTTATTGATATCCATCTTAATATCACCTATATTGATTCTATTTAAAGTCTCATAAAAGTTGTAATCAACATTAGCAAATCTTTTCTTAATCTCTTCTGCTTTCGGAAAAGTTATATTAAGACCAATAGAAATGTCATTGGTTATTAAATCTCCACCTACCGGCAGGCAATATGTAAACATCATTTTTTTATTCTTATATATTGCAACATCAGTTGTTCCGCCTCCAATATCAAGAAGTATTACTCCGCTCTCCTTTTCTTCAGGGGTAAGAACAGCCTCGCTTGAAGCCATGGCTTCTATGATTATATCTTCAATCTCTATTTTAGCTGCTTTTACACTATTAACAACATTGTTAATTAGAGAAGCTGTCCCATAAACAGCTAATAACTCAACTGCCAGTTTGCTGGCTGAAAGACCTACGGGATCTACTATTCCTTTTTCTTCATCAATAACAAATTGCTTGATTAAGGTATGTATAATTTCGTTTTGTGAGGGTATATTCACTCTATTTGCCATAGAAATAAGTTTATCTACATCTGTTTTCCTTACTATATTATTAGAGGAATTGATATTTATTTCACTCCAATTACTTATAAAAGAAATATGTTTTCCCGTAACTCCTATATAAGCATTATCAATAAACATTTTAGTAGATTTTTCAGCCATTTCTACAGAATTAAGTATAGACCTGGTAGCTTCGCTAATATCTATAATCAGACCCTTTTTTATCCCCTTACAACCAGAAATTCCATAGCCCTTTATTTTTAGTGTATTATTTTTTTCTACTATTCCAATTAAAGTGGTTACTTTCGTGGTGCCTATATCAATACCAACAATGTATTCATCATTCGCTGTCAATCGAACCTCCGCTATTTTTTATTACCGGACTATCGGGACTTCTTAAATCTATTATAGAATTTGTTTCCTCTTTTAACAATTCATTCAAAAAATTCTTTTGCTTTAATATTTCAACTTTCTTTACTATTTCACTGCTGTCGCCAAAGATGATTTCCACTCCATTGTAAGTTTTAAAAACTATATCTCCTGAAATATTATCTTCAAGTCTTGCTTCTTTGATCATACTTTTTATTTGACTATCAAAGGCTTTATAAATATCTACACAGCTCAATGCATTTTTTTTTGCAATTTTTTCTCCTATGTTGACGCTATAATTAACAACATCTCTTACCAGAATTAAATCTTCGTACTCATTCAAATCTTCTTTCTCAATCCTATCCAGCACTACCCCTTCACTATCCACCAGAAAATATTTATCTTTATAGACGATTATAAGGTAAGGTTTTCTTTCAACCAATTTTATTATAACTTTATCAGGGAAAATCTTTCTTAGTTCTGCCTCCTTAACCCAGTTTAACTCCCGTATAGTCTCTTCATCCTTTTTCTTATTTATCTCAAATATATTGGCGCCTATTACTTCGGGTATTAAAACTTTAATTTCCTCATCTTTATAATGTGCACTGCCCTGGACATCTATACTTTTAACCTTAAAATACTTGCTGTTATAAAAAGAATTTAAACCCCAGACCATTCCTGCAAAAAATATTGTAATCAACAGTAGTCTGAAAAAATTCCAAAGTCTCATCCTGAAAATTTTTCTTCTTCTGGCTAAGATAATATTTTCACTATTTTTAATTTTACCACCTGAAGTTATACTTTTAAATTTGCCAAATCCAATATTATCTCTACTAATAGATCAAAATTAATCCCTGCAGCTTTAGCTGCTTTGGGAACCAGACTTGTAGCAGTCATGCCAGGCATGGTATTTAATTCAAAAACATAAGCATTGTTATGATTATCCAGCATAAAATCCACTCTTGATATGCCGCTGCATTCCAACACCATGTGGCTTTTTACAGCTACTTCAGATATATGCCTGGAAATATCTTTATCCAACTGGGCAGGAACTATATACTCGGTCATATTTTTAACGTACTTTGACTTATAATCGTAAAAACCACTTTTTGGTTTTATTTCAATAATTGGAAGAGCAACCGGCTCATTACCTATAATACTCACAGTTAACTCTCTTCCATTAATATATTTTTCAATCAAAATTTTATTATCATATTTTAATGCATCTTCAATAGCATGTTTGATCTGATCATTATTGTTCACAATGTTTACACCTATAGTTGAACCTTCACAGTTTGGTTTTACTATTACAGGATAGAATATTTTTTCATTTATAAGCGACTTTATCTTCTTTAAATCCAGGCCATCATTAGAATTCAGGGCAATGTATTTTGGGGTAAGTATATTTTCATATTCTAGAATCTTCTTTGATAATATCTTATTAATAGCAATAGCACTTCCCAGTACACCTGAACCAGTATATGGAATCTTCATCAGCTCCATTAAACCCTGGACAGTGCCGTCCTCACCATATCTTCCGTGAAGCGCCAAAAACGCTAAATTAATTTTCTTTAACTTACTGTAGAAATCGTTTTTAAAATCAATGAAGATAGCATTATACCCCGATTTTAATAGAGACTTGTAAATATTTTTCCCGGTCAGGAGAGATATTTCTCTTTCAGATGAGATACCGCCGGCAATTACTCCAATTTTCAGTAACTTTTTCTTTTTTCTTACCTGAAGGTTTTTAAATTTTTCCGATATATCTGACATATTAAAACCCAACTACCTTTACTTCATATTCTAACTCTATTTTAAACTTATCCATAACAATATCTTTTACTATTTTTGAAAGGATAAATATATCTTCTGAACTGCTATTATCAAAATTTTCAATAAAATTAGCATGTTTATCTGAAATCCTGGCACCACCATAAACAAATCCTTTAAGGCCGCATTTTTCTATTAATTCTCCAGTAGATTCAGAGCAACCAGGGATGTTTTTAAAAAAACAGCCTGAGCTTTTAACATTAACCGGCTGGGTTAGTTTTTTATTTTTTATCCTGCTTGCGATTTTTTCTAAAATATTATTTCTATCAGATTTGCCGGTATTCAAAACTATTCTGGTTAGAACTATTAAATCCGGAATATAAAAATGCCTGTAACCAAAGTCATCATCACTCAAGCCAATAGTCTCTTCCCTTATATTTCCTCCTTTTTTTGAAATATAGCTTACTCTTTCCACAAAATCGCAAATTCCCCTATATTTGCTTCCACTATTGCCCATAACACTTCCACCTATAGTACCGGGTATACCAGAAAGGTCGGAAAAGTCGTATCCCCTGACCGCAGCTGCAACTACAAATTTTAAAAGTTTATAGGCAGCCCCTGCTATAATTTTATTCCCATCTGAAAACTCCAGATAATCAAAATCCCTGCCCAGCTTTAACAGTACCAGGTCAATATATTTATCACTAAATAAAATATTAGTACCATCTCCAATTACCATAAACTCAATTTGGTTTTTCATACAGGTCTCAATCATTTTTTTTAAATCACTCATTTTATCTGCTATAAAATAACATAATGCCCTCCCACCAGCTTTAATAGAGGTTAATTCAGATGTTTCCACATCAAATATTATATTATCCAGTTCAGTATCTTTAATTACCCTTTTAATTTCTTCCCTGGTTAGTTTTAATTTTCTCAATCTCGCAGTCCCGTATTATTAACTTAAGATTTTAATATTTCATCTGTAACCCTGGTGATATCTCCAGCTCCCATTAACAGAATCATATCATTGTTTCTCATACTGAGCTCAAGATATTCGGCTACATCCCGCAGTTTTGGAATATAAATTATTTTATTTTTAAAACCG
>JAHIPJ010000031.1 GCA_018894445.1 Actinomycetota bacterium | reverse complement strand
GATATCAATATTTCTTCTAAGCTTTAATAGTAAAGAAAAAATATCCACAATATCTAGCTCAAAACCTTCATTAATTTTTTTAAGTTGTAGATTTCATCTTCCCTGCTTGAGATTTTACCATCCAATTAAATGTTTAAGTACTGTTTTAAGATTTTGATATAAAAGATTTAGAAGTATTTAGATATTTGTTCTTTGGACTTAGAGATAAAAGACCTGGTTAGGGTTACGGGGAACTTTATAATATTCAAAATCAGCAAACAAAGAAACGCAGCTTTTTGTTCGCCGGATTGATTTGTTATTTATTAATATTTATACGCTATCCCTAATATTGAAGCTTCATGATGTAATTTGGTATCCAAAGTCCATAGAGAGACTTCACTTAATAGCGCAGCTGCAAGAAGATGAACATCAATAAGGCCAAGACCTTTACCTATTAAGTTCTTTTTCTCAATGAATAATAATACTTCTTTATTGTCTATCACGTCAACCATAGGCAGAGAACTAAGCAATGACAAGATTATCCTTCTGTTCTTAATATTGCCACATGCAAGTTCTCCAATAATAAAAGGATGGCAACCTACATCACCATCATTTAGGAGTTGCTCAAGTTTAGAATTACCATTGCGAAAATGAGAAACCCATATTGATGTATCAACAAGAATCATTATTTTACTCTCATACGAGGTATAATATGTAAGTTCTTTTCAGTTCCTCCCAATTTAGCCAGCCTTTTACTGCTTTCTCTAGCAATTAATGCTTCCAAGCCTAATCTGACCAGAGTAGTTTTCTCTTTAATTCCTGTGAGTTTTGACACCTTCTCAATCAAGTCATCTCTAATATTTAATGTTGTTCTCATAAAGTAACTCCTTACATATAATATATATGTATTATTATGCATTAAATATGCATACATATCAAGTTTTTATTTTAGAACGTCTGAACTCACTGGTTTTTACGAAGCGGAGTGGAGTAAAAATCCAGTGCAGTGATTTGTTATGTATTTCTTTCATTTCTATTCTTTACTTTAAAACGCAGCACTGTTTTTAATTTTTCAGGACTTACTTTTCGTGCATCTGAAAGGTATATTTCTCTATGTTGTTTCGACTCTCTAATCAGATTGCTTTCCCTGCAAAATTCTTCCATTTGTTTGAAACTTTCAGGCTCGTTGTCGTAACTTCCCAAATGCATCATTTGTACACATTCGCCTTCTTCAATAACACTAAATTTTACACTATCTAGTAACTCATGCGGCTTTTTCTTTTTTGTTCTTACTATTATCTCCTGTGCAAATTCCTCTGTTACAAAATCAGGTTGTCTAATCATTAGATTAAAGATGAGTGAGTTTTTGTCAAGATGACCAGTATAATTCATTTTTGCCCTCTTTTTGCTGGTATTTAGTTCAGCCTAATTACTAATAGGCGCATTACTGCGTTTATCCTACCAAAATGACATAATATCCGCAAGGTATCTTCTGCTCATCACCAAAAAAGGGTTGTGGAATTTAGAGAATGGCTGTGCAGTAATGTATTGAAGAATATACCCCATAGACACTTTGTGTTTTATGAAATTTTTTTGCCTGTCCTAATAATTTCACAAGCAAAGGGGTTGGAATCGTTGAAGTCTTAAACTTCAAAAGGGTGCGGCTCAATTCTGATATCAATATTTCTTCTAAGCTTTAATAGTAAAGAAAAAATATCCACAATATCTCCCCCGAAACTATCAACAACAACAGCAATATCAATATCACTATCTGAATTAAAAATATCTTTATTTGTTGAACCAAATAAATATAATGCTTTTAATCCAATGTTGCTTTTTTTAAGAACATTTAAATATTCTTTTACTTTTTTTTCTATTATTGTTTTATCAGTCTTAACAGCCATAATGTGACATCCTCACGGTAATAAATTACCGTGCATCCCTTTGGGGATTTGGTTCCTGCTTCACAGAGTCAACTTGCAGTCCAGAGGTTGTTCTCTCCACAGGCTTTAATTTGGATGTATCCCACCCTATAAGAGAATATTATAGTAAGGACAGGCAACCTTGTCAGTCAAACAAATTGACACTACCATTTATTTTTGGTATTATAATTTCATACTTTGAGTATTGAGTGAATTCGGTAATAACTGAAATTTATAGACGAAAGAATATATAAAAGTAACAGGTCTTTTTTTGTTATTGAAGTATTTATCAAAAGGAGTGAGTAAGTTGGCAAGAAAAATATTTACTGTTATTGCTGTTTTGATGTTTATTCTGACGCTCTCGTCCTGTCAGAAAGGCGTATCCCAGCAGGAATATGACGGGCTGAAAGCCCAACTGGATACTGCAAATAGTGAGTTAAACTCATATAAAGAAAGTGCTGAACAGGCAGAAAATGATCTTTCAGATTTGAAGAGCAAGGTAGCAAGTGTCAAGCAGTATGCTGATATAATCTCAGCTTTATTCAATATGTTCGGGCCAAATAACACGGGTCAGGGTTGGGAAGAAATCACGACAATGGTGACTGATACTGGAAATCAGGAAGTGATTGATGAATGGAGCAATTTTACGCAGGCCAATGACTTCCAGAATGAATTAAGGTCGCAGATTGATCAGAAGATTAGGGATATAAATGATACAACCCTGATTGGTGCCTGGCAAAAACTTAACTCAGGAGGCGGCTCATCAGATGAAGTGCTTTCGGCAATTGAAGCTGTAGGAGACAATGACCTGATAGAGTTATTTAACAATTTTATGAATGCTCCGCAGAGCGATATGTTCAAAGTCCTTGAAGTGTTGATTAAAGGTATAAGCGATAATACGGCCAACCTTTAATGTTTTTGTTTAATGTTTTTGAATACACCGGACTTATAACTTCTGTAGTTTAAGTCTACCAAAAAAAATGTTAAAGTTACTATAAAGTTTACCCTGTTTTTTTATATTTATAATGCAAAAATACGGGTAAATACCTGTTTTATGCTTGTGGACGCCAAAAGCAAGTTCTTATGAATCACCGGTAGCGGCATATCTAGCTCAAAACCTTCATTAACTTTTTCATGTGGTAGATTTCATCTTCCCTGGTAGAGATTTTACCATCCAGCTTCATTTCAAAAAGCTTTCCCAGAACATCTCTAAATTTATCCGACGGTCTGTAGCCCATATCCTTTAATGTCTCTCCATTGATTTCCAGATGCAATCCGGAAAGATCGGCCAGATATTTTTTAATATTTTTATAATATACATTACCCCAGCTGCATGAAATAACCTGAAGTTCCGGAGGAATCCCGCTTACCATATAATAAAGAGTGGAATTCTTTTTAACTGCGTTTTTAAGATTTTTTTTGACCTCGTTCCACCTATTATATGTTTCCAGTATGATATTTACATCCTTTTTTCTGACCTTCATTTCAAAGCACCATCTTTTAATTTCACCGGGCTTAATTCCTCTCAGCAAAATAATGAAAAGCAGTCTCCATTTTTTTATTTCTTTACCATCTTTCTTATAAAAATCTTTTAGCTCCCCGTAATACTTTAAAATCTTCTTTACCTGCCTTATAAATTCTGTATCTGCCTTCACTTTCATTCCAATCTTCTTTAATGCACCTAATTCATCCAGTCTCCTGATTGCTTCCAGCATGTTCTTCTCATTAAAAATGTAAATAAGCTCATCTCTTATCCTTACTCCATTCAGCCTTGAAACTATATTCATATCTATGGTGGTCCTGGCTAATTTTTCAGTCTGGCCATCCATTTTAAACCCAAGCCTCTTCTCAAACCTCACCGCCCTGAAAATCCTGGTGGGATCCTCTATAAAACTCATCTTATGCAGAACTTTAATTTTTTTATTTTTTAAATCTTCTCTGCCACCAAAGAAATCGAGAATTTCACCAAGATTTTTCTTGCTTAAAGATATGGCCATAGCATTTATAGTAAAATCCCTTCTGGAAAGGTCCTGTTTTATATTTCCCAATTCCACGGTGGGAAGAGCTGCCGGACTTTTATAATACTCTACTCTTGCTGTGGCTATATCTATATGCTGTCCGTCCTTAAGCACAAGAATAGAAGTTCCGAATTTTTGATGGGATTCAAGTCTGCAATCAAATCTTGTGGAAAGTTCTCTGCCAAATCTTATTCCATCACCCTCCACCACAATATCTATATCAAAATTCGGTATCCTGAGCAGTGAATCTCTTACTATCCCTCCCACAAGATAGGTATTATATTTTAAAACTCTCGCTGCACTGGAAATGGCCTTCAATATTTCTTTTACTTTACCCGGGAAAAGCTCTAATAAATTCTCATAACTGTGGCCATGCAGAAATCTTAATATATCTTTTCTGGTAACTATACCTATAATTTTTTTCTTGTCTGTAATAGGTATCCTGCCAATACCATTTTCTATCATTAGATCCTGTATTTCGCCAATACTGGTATTGGGACCGGCTATAACAATGCTGTGTGAGCGGAAACCTTTTACCGGAGCATGAGATAAGCCGTGCCCAATGGCCTTATCTATATCTTTTCTGGTTATTATTCCCACAAGATTATCATCTTTATCTACAATAGGTATCCCTGAATGACCATATTTTTTTAAAATTTCATCAACCCCGGATATGCTTACATTTTCCTTTACTACCTTTACAGGGTAAGACATTACATCTTTTGCCAGTATTGGTTTTCTTATATTTTTCTTGAGAGAATAAAGCAACTTGCTTTCTATATCCTCGAAACTCATATCACTTATCACAGCAGAAGCTGCCTGGGGATGACCCCCGCCTCCAACAATTTTAAGTATTTCAGATACATCCACATCTTTATCATCACTTCTGCCAACCAGATATATTTTCTCCTTCATTTTAGCCCAGCATATTGCTATACTTACATCTTCAATCTGGGATAACTTCCTGGTCAGTACTGAGAGCCCTTCAATAAAGATTGGCATCTCTGCCTGGGAAAGCAAGATTTCTGTTTCACTAATCTTTATCTTTTTGTAGTTCATTATCAGCTTTTCCAAAAGCTTATGCTGTTCTTCAGAAAGGGAAAGATTTAAAAATTTTAACATCACAAACAAGTCAGATTCTTTCTTCATAAGAAAAGAGGCTGCCTCCAGATCCTTAGGGGTGGTACCGGGATAAGTAAATGAGCCTGTGTCCTCATAAATTCCAAGGGTAAATAGGGTAGCATCAAGCGGAGAAATAGAGATTTTTTTTCTTTTTATGATATTTACCAGAATCGTTGTAGTAGCTCCAACTTCCCTGGAATAATCATAAGTTGCTTTCATATCTTCAGATGATCTATGATGATGATCATAGACTACAACTTCAACATTTTTATTATTTAATGCTTCTTTTGCCGGGCCAAGCCTTGAAGCAATTTTAGTATCTATTATAATAACTCTTTTTACTCTTGAAAAATCAATTCCCTTTGGATCCATAAGTGGCGGAAGCTCGTCTTCATAAAGAGTAATAAATTTTCTTACGTTTTGATTTATAGCAGTAGGTAATACAATTTGAGCCTGTGGATATATTCTCTTCACCGCTACCATTCCGGCAAAAGAATCAAAGTCAGAACTTAGATGGGTTATAATTATTTCCATAAAATTTTTGCGTATAAGCTTTTTATCAGTCTATATACTT
>JAHIPJ010000030.1 GCA_018894445.1 Actinomycetota bacterium | reverse complement strand
TTAATTCCTCTACTCCGCCCTCTTTTAAACTTCTGCTCATTTCTCTTCTAAACACTAAAATATAATAATTAATATATGTGGCAAAACTTCCGGGAAATAAACTTATGTTTATTTTACCACTAATATATTATTTATTAGATTGGTTATTTCTAAATATTTAGGAAATTTTAATATATTTTTTGTTCTTCTTCCTTTATTGCCGCATGTGCAGCAGCCAGCCTGGCGACCAGAACCCTATATGGTGAACAGCTTACATAATCCATCCCTACCATATGACAGAATTCCACTGAACTCGGGTCACCTCCATGTTCACCACAGATACCAATCTTTAAATTTTCTCTTGCTTTCCTTCCCTTTTCAACACCCATTTTAATTAACTGGCCCACACCGTTCCTGTCAAGAGTGGCAAATGGATCTTTTTCCAAAATTCCTTTTTCTATATAGTCAGGAAGAAACTTGCCGAAATCATCTCTTGAAAATCCATAAGCCATCTGGGTCAAGTCATTTGTTCCAAAGCTAAAAAATTCAGCTTCTGTTGCAATTTCATCAGCAGTAACACAGGCTCTTGGAACCTCAATCATTGTACCGACTTTATAGTCAAATTTCAGATTTTCTTTCTTCATTATTCCGTCAGCAATCTTAATAATCTGGTCTTTTAAAACCTTTACCTCCTTTACATCTCCAACCAATGGAATCATTACTTCGGGTTTTACTTTATAGCCCTCTTTGGTAAGCTCAACAGTTGCCTCAAATATAGCCCTGACCTGCATTTCGAGAATCTCAGGATATGTAATAGAAAGCCTGCATCCTCTGTGTCCCAGCATTGGATTCATTTCATGAAGTGAATTGACAGTTGCTTTTAGTTCATCAAATTTCAAACCCAGCTCTCCGGCTATTTCCCTGACATCATCATCTTCATGAGGTAAGAACTCATGAAGGGGCGGATCTAAAAGCCTTATAGTCACAGGCATGTCATTCATTACCTTAAAGATTTCCATAAAATCTTTTTTCTGTATTGGTAGAAGCTTTGCCAGAGCTTTCTCTCTTTCTTCCTTGCTGTTGGCTACTATCATCTTTCTCATAGCTTTTATTCTATCTGCTTCAAAGAACATATGCTCTGTCCTGCAAAGACCGATGCCTTCTGCTCCAAAATTCAAAGCGACTTTAGCATCATTAGGAGTATCGGCATTTGCTCTTACTCCAATTTTCTTGTAATCATCAACCCAGCTCATGAATTTTTTAAAATTTTTCCCTATTTCAGGATCTACTACCGGAATTTTACCTTTAAATACTTCCCCGGTCGAACCATCAAGTGTAACCCAGTCGCCTTTATTTACCTTGCTGCCATTTACTTCAAAATATTGTTTATCCTCAAATACTTTAATGTCTTCCGCACCAGCAACACAGCACTTACCCATACCTCTTGCAACAACAGCGGCATGCGAAGTCATTCCTCCTCTTGCAGTTAAAATCCCCTGAGCTACTGCCATGCCCTGAATATCTTCAGGAGATGTCTCTGTTCTCACAAGAATTACATTTTCACTCTTGGCCTCTTTGACAGCTGTATCTGCATCAAAAACCACCTTTCCCAACGCCGCTCCGGGTGATGCCGGCAACCCTTTGGTAAGTAATTCCGCATTCTTTTTAGCTTTTTTATCCAGCTGTTTATGCAGTAACTGATCAAGCATTTGAGGCTCTACTCTGGTCACAGCAGTCTTTTTATCTATATATCCCTGATCAACCATATCAACTGCAATCTGAAGTGCTGCGGCTGCTGTTCTTTTACCGGTCCTGGTCTGGAGCATATACAATTTTCCTTCCTGAATGGTGAATTCAACGTCCTGCATATCCCTGTAATGTTCCTCTAATTTCTTTCGTATATCCATTAGCTGTTTGTAGTTTTCAGGCATTTCTTCTTCCAACTTAGAAATATGCTGTGGGGTCCTCGTACCCGCAACCACATCTTCACCCTGAGCGTTTATCAGATACTCGCCGTAGAACTTATCCTCACCCGTTGCCGGATTTCTGGTGAAAGCCACGCCAGTTCCTGAATCCTGGCCCATATTCCCAAAAACCATTGCCTGCACATTTACTGCGGTACCGAGATTGTGTGGAAGATCATGAATATTTCTGTAAGATATGGCTCTTTTATTATTCCATGAACCAAATACTGCACCAATTGACATCTTAAGCTGCTCTCTGGGGTCCTGGGGGAAGTTTCTCCCTTTAGCCTCTTTGATTATTTTTTTATAATCTTCTACAAGTCCCCTCAGGTCCTCCGCGGTCAGCTCGGTATCAAACTTTACATTTTTTTTATCTTTTTTTGATTGAAGCGCTTCCTCAAACTTATTATGTTCTACATCCATTACCACATCGCCAAACATCTGGACAAACCTTCTGTAAGAATCCCAGCCAAATCTTTCATTTTTTGTCTTTTCAATTAAGGCTGCTACGGTCTTATCATTCAAACCCAGATTTAGTACCGTGTCCATCATACCTGGCATGGAAAAAACTGCCCCGGATCTAACAGAAACCAGGAGTGGATTTTTCTCATCTCCAAAACCCATCCCCATTTTTTCTTCTAATTTTTTTAGATTTTCCTCAATTTGATCTTCCAGACCTTCAGGGTACCTTTTACCCAGGTCATAAAATAGATTACAAACTTCTGTGGTTATGGTAAAACCACAGGGTACAGGTAAACCTATATTGGTCATCTCCGAGAGATTCGCACCCTTTCCTCCCAGAAGTTTTTTCATCTCTCTTTTACCTTCACCGAAAAAATATACATATTTTTTTAAAGCCATTACCTACTAATTCCTTCCTCCCATTAAATTACTAATTCCATGCTTTATTTGTAAAAAATTAAATCGAATTATGATACCAAAAAAATTAAAAAATAATAAGAGCAAAATGTTTTAAAAAGGTTTCTATATCCTGCTATTACCCTCTATGGTCAATCTTGAAAAATCTGCCATCAGTAAGTAAAGGTCAACTGCTTTTTTAATTAAATTAATCCTATTGGATCTTACTTTTTTGTCTTTGTCCATAACCAGAACCTTATCAAAAAACAAATCCACAATTTCTCCAAATCCATAAAGTTCAGCAAGAACTGCGGTGTAATCTTTTTTGCACATAAGGTCCTTTATTGCTTTTTCCTTACTACTAAGAGACAAAAATAATCTTTTTTCATATTCTTCCCCCAGGAGTTCCACGTCAACTTCCCCAAATTCTTTTTTATCTATTATATTTTTACATCTAATCATAGGATATGAAATCTTCTTTATATCTTTACTTTCGATAAACTCTTCTATGGCCTTATATCTTAAATCAATATCTAAAATAGAGCAGCATCCTGACCCTAGAATTGATTCTAAAATATCCAATCTCTTGTCTTTTTTCTCCAGCAAGAACCTGTATCTTGCAATAATAAAATCTTTAATCCCGGTATTAATCTTCAAATCACTTATACCTCTAAAATCAAAAGATTTTTGGTAGAGGTTCTGATTGTAACTTATTAAACCGGTCAGATCAAAATCATATTTTCCTTTAAGTATTGAAAGTACAATACCAGAAGCTTTTCTCCTTAATGCAAAAGGATCTTCAGAACCGGAAGGTATCTTTCCCACCAGAAACATCCCGGTTATAGTATCAATTTTATCAGCAATAGATAATATCAGGCCTACATCCGTAGTCGGAAGAATATCAGCGGCAAACCTGGGAAGGTAGTGTTCAAAAATTGCATCCGACACCTCGCTCTTTTCGCCCTTCTCCCTGGCATATTGACGGCCAACTACCCCCTGAAGTGCTGGAAATTCCACTACCATATTGGTAACCAGGTCACATTTGCAAAGCATACTTGCTGTAGCTAAATTAGTAGAGATATCATCTTTTTTGTGGAGCCTGCTACCCCCCGGTAACCCGGCAATATAGGCGCTGACCTTTTTAAGCCTTAAAGCTTTATTATGCATACTGCCAAGATTTGAAAAGAAAATCACTCCCTTTAGTTTATCAGCCCAGTAGTTGAAATCGTGTTTTTTATCCTCTTCATAAAAAAATGCAGCATCGCTCAACCTGGCTTTCAGTACTCTTTCATTACCCTTCTTTATTCCACCATTATCTTTTATTCCATTCTGTATAATCAAAAATTTGGTGCTGACATTACCCGACTTATCTAAAACTGCAAAATATTTCTGGTGGTACTGTATTGCTTCTACAAGTAAGTCTTTAGGAATGTATAGAAACTCTTCAGGGAAGTTACCTATAACAACATTCGGTATCTCGACCATATTCACCACATCATTTAGTAAGTTTCCATCCAAAACAACCTTATAATTACCTTTCCATATATCCTCTTCCAGTTGATTGATCTGATTCAATATTAATTCTTTTCTTTTTCCAGCATCAGCTATTACTTTCCCCTTATCCTGGAGTAGTTTAAAATAGCTGTCGGCATCCTTTATGTTAATAGGTCCGGGACTTAGTGTGCGGTGTCCAAAAGTAATATTTGCGGAATTTAAATTTTCGAGACTAAATTTTATTACCTCATTATCATACAAAGCAAGTATCCATCTTATAGGACGAGCAAATTTAATATCATGGTCTGCCCAGGTCATCTGCTTGCTGAAGGTAAGAGAGAGTATAGAGTCCTTTAGTATATCCGGCAGGACATCTACAGCTTTTTTCTCTTCTTCTATAATCCTTTTTCCCAGATATACACCTTTGCCCTCAACTTCGATTTCCTCCAGATCAGAAACTTTCAGATTCAAACTCCTGGCAAATCCTTCTGCAGCCCTGGTAGGATTGCCATCCTTATCAAATGCAACCTTCAGGGTAGGGCCGGCAACTGTCCTCTCTTTAGAATTTTGAAGCTCACTTAATCCTTTTACTACAGCAACCAGCCTTCTTGGCGAACTGTAAGTTTGAATATCTTCAAATTCTAATCTATTTTCAGCCAGTTTATTTTCAAGAATTTCCTTAAGCCCGCTAACTCCTTCTCCAGTACATGAAGGAGGTAGTTCTTCAGTTCCAATCTCAAAAACTAAATTTTTTCTCATAATTATTTTCTATTCCTTTTTAAGTAGCGGGTATCCCATTTCCTCTCTATGCTTAAGATAGGCAGAACATAAAATTTTGGCAAGATTTCTAACTCTGGCAATATAAGAAGTCCTCTCTGCTACACTTATTGCCTCTCTTGCATCCAGCAAATTAAAAATATGTGAACATTTAATTACATATTCGCATCCTACAAAGATAAGTCCCTTGTCTATAACCTTCTTGAATTCCTTTTCATATTTCTTAAACAAATCCAGAAGCATACTTACACTGGCTACTTCAAAATTATAAACCGACCACTGTTTCTCAGATTCAAGATGCAAATCCCCGTAGGTGATCCCGTCAGACCATTTTAGATCCCAGAAACTATCCTTGTCCTGCAGGTACATAGCAATCCGCTCCAAACCATAAGTGATCTCTGTCGAAACAGGCTTGAGCATAAAGCCTCCCATCTGTTGGAAATAGGTAAACTGGGTTATTTCCATTCCATCAGCCCATACTTCCCAGCCCAGGCCTACAGCACCTATAGTTGGAGATTGCCAGTCATCCTCAACAAACCTTATATCATGCAATTTTAATTTAATACCCAGACTCTCAAGAGAACCAAGATAAAGATCTATTACATCATCAGGGGATGGTTTCAGCAGTACCTGGAACTGGTAGTAAAACTGGGTTCTGAAAGGATTCTGGCCGTACCTTCCATCCGTGGGTCTCCTGCTGGGCTCCACATAAGCAACATTCCATGGTTCAGGGCCCAAACACCGCAGGAAAGTATCCGGGTTGAATGTTCCAGCACCCTTTTCCAGGTCCATCGGCTGCTTTATAATACAGCCATTATCTGACCAGTATTTTTGCAGGTTAAAAATAATATCCTGAAAATTCATAGTTCCTTATTTTAATAACATTAATTTTAATAGTCAATTAAACTGGATCAAAACATTGGAGCAAAACAGCAATTTTCTGCTCTTACCCACCAATTATCACCGGTAATTTCATCTTATTTCATATAGAAATTAATGATATGTTGTTTTTTATAGTTTAACGCTTAAAAGTATACACTTTAGAAGCTGGAATTTATAATAAAAAAGTAAAAAAAGTTTTAAACCGCTTACAGTCCTATTTTTTTAAAATATTTAAAACTTTCCACATTGCATTCAGTGTGGTAAATAATATAGTTTTCTATCAGTTTATACACCCTTTTAAGTGTTGGAAGACCTACCTCTAAATCTCTAAAATCTTCGAGTTTGAGATTAAATAAATCATATAAAAACCTGTAATCTGATGCACCCAGGACTTCCATACCCCCTGAAGAATCTGTACATTTCCTGCAAAGAATCCCTCCATATTTAACTGAAAAATAAATTTTATCTTTATGGAAATAGTATAAATTTTTTAATTTCTGATTGCACTTGCTGCAGTTTTCAAGCAAAGGTGCATAGCCTGTGATTCTTAAAAACTTAATTCCGAAAAAACACATAGTCTTCTTTAAAGAGACGACATCTTCCGGATCCAGATTGTTGATCTCGTTAAAACAGATATAAATTAATTTAAATAAAAGTGGGGAAGAGTCTCCGCCGGAGACCTGTGTTTTTAAGATAATTTTGCTTATGATTTCACAGAAGACAAATTTGTAAAAATCTGAAGCAATATTTTTAAAACTTTTTATTATTTCTACCTGATTTATAATATCCAGATTCCTGCCTGTTGAAAGCTCCAGATCAACAAGATTAAAAAGCTCAAGCCTTCCCCCAAATTTACTGCGGATCTTCCTGGCGCTTTTAGCTACTGCATTTATTATATCTCCATCCTGGGAGTACATTTTAACTATTTTATCTGATTCTCCCAGTTTATATGATTTTAAAATAATAGCCTTAGCTTTATAAGATGGCATTTTTTATTTATCAAAAATAGCAATGTACTCTTTGATTATGTTTATTCCACTGCTGGTCCCCAGTCTTGTTGCGCCGGCATCTATAAGCGCCTGTGCATCTTTAAATGTTCTTATTCCGCCTGATGCTTTAACTCCTATATTCCTGGTAACAATTTCTCTTATCAGCCTGACATCATCAAGTTCTACACCTTTTACACCAAACCCGGTAGATGTCTTCACAAAATCTGCGCCAGATCTCTCAATAATTGCACACACTTTTTTAATTTCATCCCTGGTTAAAATTGCGGTCTCGATTATGACCTTGATATCAATATGCCTGTTATATTCTGCTATTTGTTCACGCCTTATCACATTAACAACTATTTTGATTTCTCTTTCGACATAATCATAATTACCGCTTTTCACAGCTCCTAAATTTATTACCATATCCAGCTCGTCTGCACCTTTTTTTACATTATTCCTTGCTTCAAAGACCTTTGTTTCTATAGTATTTGCCCCCAGCGGATAGCCTACTACAGAGCAAACTTTTACATCGGTGTCGGCCAATATTTTTTTTGCCTGTGCTATATAAGTAGGATTAATACACACTGCTGCAAAATGATTATTTTTAGCATTAATACATAACTGTTCTATGTCCTTTGAAGTTGCAATAGGATTAAGTAATGTCTGATCAATAGTCTTTGCTAATTGCTCTTTAGTTAACGTTTTTACCACTCACCTTTATTTATCTATAACTAATAATATTTTTATAATCAATAGCCAAAAAACCAGATTTAAAACTGTTTTTATTCATTATAGCTTTAATCTCATTAAATCCCGGTCTACTCCTCTACCATATTCATTTTTCCTCAAGATAATTTTTTTAAAACCAAAATCCTTATAAAGTTGGCTAGCAGCCTTATTGCCGGGATCAACGGTTAATTCTATTTCCTTAAAATCATCGTTTTTTAAAATATCAATTACTTTTCCCAGAAGCATCCTGCCGATGCCTTTTTTTCTGTATTCTTTGTCAATATAAAAAGAATGAATAAAAGCTGTATTCTTATCTTTCCAGCTTCTTATAAGCTCGCATACTCCAATAATATCAGAGCTGTCCCTACTTTTTTGAGCTACAATAAATTTTCCATACCTTATTATTACCGGTATTACCCACTGGTTTATTGAAGCTTTGCTTCCCAGATTCTTTTTTTCTAATTTTCCAATCCTGCTTACCAATTTCCAGTCAACACCTTTTATCTCCTGTATAAATATACTGTTCATACTAGAAACTAATATTTATTTTAAAATTTAAAAAAAAAGACATATCTAGTATCAATTTTACATTATTTGTCAATAGCAGCAGCTGTAGTTTTGAGTGGTCTGGGATTGAATAATTTATGATGAAAAAAATTAGAGTTTAAAAGTTCTTCTTGTGTCAGATACTAAACTATCCTGGATACTTTCCATATCTATTCTATTTTTTTCTTCCTCGTGGTCATAATTATATATATGCAGTATGCCGTGTATTATCAGCAAAATTATCTCCAGATTCAGATTCCAGTTTTCATCCTGTTTTAAAATATTGGACTGCGCAACTTCCGGACAAATAATTATTTCCCCTACAGTATAAGTGCTTGCCCCCGGGCTTATCTTATCTTTATCAGAAATATACGAAAAAGACAGCACATCAGTTTCCCTATCTATTCCTCTGTATTTTTTATTTAATTTCCTTATTTCTTTCCCGTCTGAAAAAACAATATTTAATTCACTTTTTAAATCCTTATCAAACTTATCTGAAATATATGCTGCAACCTCTCTTATTAAATCCAGATCCAATTTTATTTTACTTTGATTGTTAATCAGTGTAACTTTCATTTTGTCTCCACTTTTGCCTCTAAATCCGCTTTTGTTTTTGAATTAGATTCTGTATATGAAAGCCGGGAATGATAAATAGACATAAGTCCGTCAATTAAAGTTTCTTTGACTGTATTTATTTCTTTAACAGTCATATCAGTCTCATTCAGCTGGCCATCTTTCAATCTATCTTCAAATATGTCATTTATCATTTTTTCAATTTTTTTAGGAGTCATCTTATCAATAGATCTTACTGCAGCTTCTGTTGAATCTGCCAGCATAAGAATTGCTGCCTCTTTGCTCTGTGGTTTTCTTGCCGGATAACGGAAATGTTCTTTAAGACCATTTGAGCTGCCGTTAGTAATTAATTCTCTGTCTTTCTGTTTTTCATAAAAATAGGTTATTATCGAACTCCCATGATGTTGGGAGATAATATTTAAAACTTTTCTGGGGATTTTATTTTTTACTGCCATATCCAGACCATCTTTTATGTGATTTGATATTATATGCCTGCTCAAAGAAGGATTTAAGCGGTCATGGATATTTTCAATATCCTTTTGGTTCTCATAAAAATATTCAGGCCTTTTCATTTTTCCAAGGTCATGGTAAAGTGCTGCTACCTTCACCAACAGTGAATCAGCACCTATGGATTTTGCTGCGCTTTCTGCGAGATGCCCCACAAGAATGCTGTGATTATAAGTACCGGGTGCCGATATAAGCAATTCCTTCAGCAATGGTTGGTCGGTATTGGAAAGCTCCAGCAGCCCCATTGCGGTTACAATATTAAAAATAGATTCAATAAATGGCAAAAAACCTATGGCAATAATAGCACAAATAATACCATTGACCACTCCAAGTACAGTATACAGAGCAATTGTCTTTATTTCCCCACCGATAAGATTGATGATTAAAAATAAAAAAGCAAGAACAAGCGAGCTTATAAATCCAGCTCTCATTACTGCAGATCTCTGAGAAACTTTTGATACCATATATGTAGAAAAAATACCTCCCAGTATATAGACAATGGCTATACTGAAATCAAAATCAGTTGCAATACCTGCAAATATTCCCAGACAGACAGTCAACATCATTCCCATACGTTCATTAAATAAAATGGTACAAATAAGCGACGCTGCTATTATTGGAAATAAATAATTCCAGAAATTTAAATGTATGGATGAAAGTATGGTAAGCACCTTTATTAGCGCTGTAAATATGATCATCAGAAGTGCAATTATGACTATTTTCTTTGTATTATTAAAGATGTTTAAATTAAATTTGTAAATATAAAATCCAAATATTACCAGAAGTACAGAAGATATAAAGAATATATACAGCAGCCTTTTCCAGTTAAAACCCGTCTGGAGTAAACCCAATTTAGTTAATATAAGAATATCGTTATCGTTTATAATTTCTCCCTCAAAAACAATTGTCTGGCCTTCAAGTATAGTTACCATACAGGGACTGGTGTTTAATCTGGCTTCTTTCCTTGCCTCTTCAGTGTCAACAGGATTAAATACTGCTGTAGGTTGAATATTTTTTTCCAGCACATCTGTTATTACAGGAATGTTTTCGGGTTTTATATCTTTATCTGCTTCAACCATCCTGGAGGCTTCACTTCTGGCAAAATCCACTTCAGTTGGCTTTATTTCTTCTTTCATTATTTCCCTGGCTATATCCGGGGTTTTTGTTAAAAGCATATTAAGATCATCTACTGATAGATTAAGCGCCAGAGAAATAATGGATTCAGGGTACTTGCTACCCAGAAGATTGGTCATATAATCAACTTTTTCTTCAAAAGTTTTATCTTCTTTTTTCTGGACTATACTGGTTAGCAGGTAAAAATACTTTATCTGGTAAAGGGCCCCTTCTTCACCATTTAAAACATCTATATCATAAGCATATACATCTTCTACCCCTGCTTCGTTTTTATTTTTATCTTCTTCGGTTTTTTCAACATCCTCAAATTCTATACCCTTATTTGCCTTAATGGTTCTTGGACTGGGTTTTCCCAGCTCTATACCAATATCAGGAGAATAGCTATATGTAAGAATAGCTACCACCAGACCCAGGGTTAAAATAAATATATACATTCTTTGAGCAATTTTACTACTGAATGAAAAATATTTATTAATAAAATCCTTCGCTTTTTCTAGCTTCCCCTTTTCAGTTTTTGGAAGCTCTTTGTTATTTTTATTTCTGGCTATCATTTTAATCCAATGTAAATTATACTATAAAATTATTCTTTAATTCTTTCCCCATAAACCTTATAGGCATCTACGATCCTCTGTACCAATTCATGTCTGACCACATCTTTTGAACTAAGGTATACAAACTCAATCCCATGTATTCCAATCAAAATGTTTTTTATTATAACCAGGCCAGATTCTTTATCACTGGGTAAGTCAATCTGTGTAATATCGCCGGTTACAACTATCTTGGAGCCAAACCCTAATCTGGTAAGAAACATCTTCATTTGTTCCGGGGATGTATTTTGAGCTTCGTCAAGAATAATAAAGGAATCATTTAAAGTCCTTCCTCTCATATAGGCTAGAGGTACTACTTCGATAATACCCATATCCCGATACTGCTGAAATTTTTCAACATCCAGCATTTCATATAAAGCGTCATATAAAGGTCTCAAGTAGGGATTTACCTTATCGTACATGTCCCCTGGCAGAAACCCCAGCTTTTCGCCTGCTTCAACCACAGGTTTTATTAAAATTATCCGCCCTACTTTATTTTCATTTAAAGCTTCAACAGCCAAAGCTAAAGCCAGATAAGTCTTCCCTGTTCCAGCCGGCCCTATTCCAAAAACAATTGTATTTTCCTTAATCGCTTCAATATATTTTTTCTGACCTTCCGTACGCGGTTTAATTTTCTTTCCACTATTTACCGCAATACTGTCTTTAAATATTTCATGTGGTTTTAAATCTGATTTATCTTCCATAATTTTTATTGAGTCGCTAACTTTCTCAGAATTTAATTTCTGTCCAAGATTTATCTGTAATGCTAATTCTTCTATTAGTCTTGTGACCTCTTTTACATTTTTATTCTTCCCTGATATTTCCAGATCATTTCCCAATACAAAGATCTCCACGTTATATTTTCTCTCAATAAGCTGGAGCAACTCATCCCTATCACCAATTAATTCTGCCATTGAATGCCCGCCTTTAAAATCAATGCTTAACTTTTGTTTTACTGGAGACAAAAGCCCCTCCTTTTTAAAGATTTCTTTTTTATAACATTATTAAATAAATTAGAAGCTATATACAGGTAAATTATATGAATCATTAAAAATTTTAACCAGGGGGCCAATTAAATTTTCTTTTTCCCAATATATGAAAATGCAAATGATTTACACTCTGCCCGGCACCGCTGCCAGTGTTGATGACTACTCTGAATCCCTCTTCGTCCAATCCCAGTTTTAGCGCCACCTTACTGATTGTTTCCATTAATTCTTTTATTAATCTAGAGTCCAGCTTATCAATTTCCAGAATGGAACTAATATGTTCTTTTGGGAGAGCCAGAAGATGCACCGGTGCTTTTGGCGATATATCTTTAATTATCAGAACATTATCACTCTCAAATACTATATTGCTTTCTATCTCTTTATTTAAAATTTTACAAAAAAGACAATCTTCCATTTTATTTTTTAAAATTTTTCAAGTTATAAAATATTTTTTCATATTCAATCTTACTCCAGGTGGGGGATTATACTATTTTT
>JAHIPJ010000029.1 GCA_018894445.1 Actinomycetota bacterium | reverse complement strand
CTTTTTTTCTATTTCTGGAGATAATCTATCTCCAAAATCCATTTTTTTGGGTTTAACACCAATTATTGATATATCAGCATCTATTTTTAAAGCCTTAATTAGTTTCAATATATCCGCAAGATTTAGATCATGAAGGGATAGACTCTTATAATCTCTTCTGATAAATTCTTCAATATCATCAACTTTTACATTTACCACATCACCTACATTCTGTCCGGCATCTATAGCATCTATAATTATTATCTTACTGCAGCCTTTTATCAAAAATATTAAATCGGATCCTGAAGTTCCACCATCAATAATCTCAATATCTTTAAAAGAATCCAGTTTTTCTAATTCTTCAATAATCCTTATACCAATCCCGTCATCAGACCTGTATTTATTCCCAAAACCGATTATTTTTACATCTGTTTTGGCATAACCACTGCTACTGGAATCATTTTTATTTGTGTGAGTCATTATATTATTTAAAAAAAATAATATACTTTACCTATTTATTAATTTTACTTTAAGGAAATGAGTTGAACAGGATATACAGGGGTCGTAAGCTCTTATTAACATCTCACAGGTTAACCTAATTTCGTCCTCGCTTTTATCAATTATAGATGGAACTAATGCATGCATATCTTTTTCTATATTTGCATAATTCATTCCTGTAGGAATTATCAAATTAGCCTTTTCAACCCTGCCTTTATCATTATAAGTATAATCATGAATAAGCAGACCTCTTGGAGCCTCTACAACCCCCACTCCTCTGCCTGCCTTAGGTTTGATTTCTGCCATTGCTTTGTCTTCATCAAGACCTTCCTCCAGGATTTTATCAATTAATCTTATACTATCATCAATACTATGAACAATTTCTACAAACTGAGCAATATTATTCATAAATGTGTTATGACAGGGAGCTACCAGTCCCAGATCCTCAGCATATTTTTTAGCATTACCAGTAAGTTTCTGGTAATTATTGTTGAATCTTGCCAGGGCCCCAACCATAAACACATTTCCGTTTACCCAGCAATGTTTAGCAGTAGAATACTTAACCACTTTTTCCTTCATCTTATCCAGATAGTCTTGATCATCAATTTCCCAGCCATCAGTTGATTTGATATTTCCATCATAAAGGGCATAATCACTCGTGTCACTTATAGAAATATACTCTGTTTTTCTTTCAAATTCAGGAATTTTTAAAGTTCTTAAAATTTCAAGAGATTTTTCTAAGTCGGGATAGCTTGCCTGAAGTATTTCTTTCATTTTTATCATTTCTTCTTCAGTAGGAAGTTTGGTAAATCCACCGATTACGGTTCTTATGGGATGGACTGCTCTTCCACCTATAATTCTAACTATATCATTGGCCATCTTCTTGGTTCTCAAGGCAATATTGACCACTTCAGGATATGTTTCCATCAGGGGAATTAAACTGCCGACACCAAAGAAATCAGGTGCTGCCAAAAAATAAACATGAAGTACATTGCTTTGAACATTTTCGTGATGATATATAAGTTTTCTCAAGTTTATGGTTTGCTCAGATGGTTTGATTCCCAGCGCCTTCTCGGTTGCTTTAATGGATGCGCATGTATGCGCAACCGAACAGATCCCGCAAATTCTTGAAGTTATATGTGACGGTTCATCATACTTTCTTCCAACCAGCATTGCTTCAAAAAATCTTGGCGATTCCGGTATTCTAAACATCAACTTCTCAATCTTTTTGTCCTTTACATTTATAATCAAATCACCATGACCCTCCACTCTTGATAATGGTGAAACTTCTATATTTAAATTATTTGCCATTATAATAAACCTCCAAAACTATTTGTCTCTCTTCTCTATAGTTTTCCCCTTGCAGGCATTATATAGATTAAATCCTTCCATAATATCCTTTACAGTCAATCCATATTCTGACAGTAAATCTTTCTGGGCATTTACATTAGGATCATCAATTACCCCCCGGCAAGCTTCACAACCGCTAACACTGTTGGGACACCTGGAGTTACAGCCTGCTCTGGATATCGGACCCATACAGGTTATTCCCAGCTCATATACACAGGTATTTCCATTTCTCTTGCATTCCACACATACTGGATAATTGGGTATCTCCGGTTTTCTTCCCACAATGAGAGATCTTATTATATCCACTATTTCAAATCTGTTGGGAGGACAGCCCCTGGCATAATAATCAACTTTTATATATGTATCAACCGGTTTTACTTCAATAGAATCTATCCAGTCCTTTTTATCTCCGTATACCAGTTCTTTGGCTTTTTCCAGACCATATAAATTTTTAAGACAATTCAATCCACCGGTTGCTGCACACGCTCCAATTGCTACTGTTATCTTTGCAATATCTCCAATTTTCTTTATTCTTTCAACCCCATGTTTGGTGGTGATAGAACCTTCTACCAGAGCAATTTCATAATTATCACTATATTCTGTAATAGCTTCTGTAAAATGAACAATTTCAACAGCATTTACCAGATCCAGTAATTGGTCTTCGAGATTTAATATTTCAAGTTGGCACCCACCACATCCGGTAAATCCAAATATTCCGACTTTTGGCTTATTTATTATATAGCCTCCTTCAGATTTCTTATTTCCCACAGATTAAATACCGGTCCGTCTACACATACCAGCTTATCACCTATATGACAATGGTTGCATTTACCCACTCCACATTCCATTCTTCTTTCCAGGGAGAGATAAATATTTTCAGGTTTAAACTTTTTTTTCTCCAGCTCATAAATTACATATCTGTACATAATAGGTGGCCCACATACTGCAATATAGGTATCATCCGATGGAAAATCTACCCTTGGTATTAACTTTGTACAAACCCCAATTTCTCCGGTCCATTTATTATCAGGATTATCTACTGAAAGGCATAATGAAATATCACCACGATTGCTCCAATATTGAATTTCATTCTTAAATAAGATACTACCGGGATTAACTGCACCATATATCACCATTATCTCTTTATAATCTTCTCTATAATGCAGAATATATCTTATCAGTGACATTAATGTTGCAATTCCCAATCCACCAGCAATTAAAAGGACATTATGATTTTTCATCTTCTGATAAGGGAAATATCCATTTCCGAATGGACCTCTTATTCCAATTTTTGTACCTTCTACCATTCTATGAAGAGCACTAGAAATATTACCAGCATTCCTTATACAAAGCTTGAAGAAATCTTTATTAGTCGGATTGGACACAATGGAAAAAGGTGCTTCTCCTAATCCAAACAAAGTCAATTCAACAAATTGACCGGGTTTAAAACTAAAACTGTTTCGCTTTTCTTCATCATCAAATACTATTTTAAATACTTTTTCTGTAGGACTTAAATATTCTATACGAGTTATCCTGGCAATATCAGGAACATATATAGTATTTTTGTTTTTCTTTACTTGTGCTTCAAACCCCATTTATATGCTCACCTCTTTTTTAACTGAATTAATATCTTCAGCAATGTTAATTTTGGCCAGACATGCTTCTATGCACCTTCCGCAGCCTACACATGCATACTTTCCGAATTTATCAACAAATGTCTTTAGTTTACATCTGTATCTCTGTTTCAGTCTATTCTCTTTATCAGGTCTGAAATTATGTCCTCCTGCTACCAATCCATATTCAGGTATCATACAGGAATCCCACTCTCTTGTTTTGCTGCCGTATTTTAAATTAAGTTCAATATCATCCTTCACATTGAAACAAAAACAGGTAGGACAAACAAGATTACATGATCCACAACTGTAGCAATCTTTTGCAATTTCTCTCCAGGAATCCTCATTACTATAAGCTAACTCAAAATTATCATAGAAATTTTTAATATCAACATCCACTTTAAATTTCATACGATAATCCTCCATATATTTATCATATTCTTTGAAATCTTCAGCCGATGCATCTCGGGTTTTTGCATAAATCTCAACAATTTCATTTCCTTTGGGAGTGGCAATTCTTACAAAATACTTATTTTTAAGTTCGGCAAGATAAATGTCGAAACCATCTTTAGCATACTCAGCTCCCATACTGGGGGAAAAATTTGTTTCAGTGGGTTCACTATCCATTCCAATAACTAATAATTTCTCTCTTTTTGCAACATAATTCTCATCAATAAAATCTGTAGTGAAAAACTTATCCAAAAAATTCATGCCATTTATATCCCATGCATTAATTCCAAAAAGAATTTTTTTACTGCTCTCAACCACTGACCTTACATTAATGTTTTCTCCTAATTCATAAGCAACTAATTGTTCATTGGGAGGGAATAATATTTTTTTTGCCGGAGGAATAGTTGTTCTCATGTAATTGGCATCCAGTTCTGAAATATTCTTAATCGGAACAAAGTCATGCACTGACTTATCTTTCTTCTTCGGTCCTATAAATTCACAATTGGAAATAAGAGCTTTTATAAAATCTTTATAAATGCTCTTATCCATAACTTTGTACAGCATAAATTCTCCTTCCTACCTCCGCTAT
>JAHIPJ010000028.1 GCA_018894445.1 Actinomycetota bacterium | reverse complement strand
TAACTAAAAAAATACAAAATGTCAAATTTTTTGAAATTTTTTTAATTCTGGCTAAAAACTACTGATTTATATTGAATTTTTTAATGACTATTTCTTATAGTGAAATTTCAGTTAAAGTTTTGTTATTTAAGTTTTTTATTACAAAAATATTAAGTGTTATAGAATTGCAAATGATGGCTTAGCCTTTAAGTATTTCTAATCTTCCATCATGAATTTGTATTTAACTGTATTATTGTCCGTACGTATTTCACCCGGTACAGGACCTGCAGTTATTTCCAGTTCACATTTTCTACCGGGGTAAGCAGTAAATCCTGGTATGGTTACAATCCTCAGCTCAGAAGGATTGATGGAATCTATAGTGTATTCTTTTTCCTCAAGAATAATATCCTCGGTCATATATTTCATAACTACAATCACATTATTTTCTACCACATTGCCCTGATTTTGTATTGTGACAGCCACACTAATTTTAGGCCCATTAGCCAATATCAAATAGTCACCCTGTTCATTTTGCATCTGAGGGTCAAATTTTATACTGTCTTCAATAACCGCCACTCCTCTCCTCTGCTGTAATTCGGTCACAGTCTTAATTTCTGAGATAAATTCCATAACACTTTGGGTGTTTGTCAGGCTTCTATTCTTAAGAGTCACTGAATCAATTATAGTCAATTTTTTTATTCCTAACTTTTCTCCTGACTCTTTTAACTTATCCTGAAAGTACAAATATATTTCATCACTCATAAACATATACAAAAAGGTATTTGTTATCTGGGTAGTAGATATGTCTAAATCCAGATCCCGTAATGCGTTAGATAAAGCTGGTTTAAAATCTTCATAAGCCTTATTTCTGGTATCAAACACTAATTCTAAATATCCATGTGCAACCTCAAAAAACTCAGGGGGATTTAACTCTCTACTATTTTCTAAAATTACTTTACTCTCTTCTATTATTTCTAAAAGCTTGCTATCCAGATCTTCCCTGGATAATTCTTTTGCTTTTGCCTTAGTATTAAAGAATTTGTAAGAAACTTTATTGGATTGCTGAACCAGGACTGAAATCGAGTTTACATAGTCAGAAATGGTTAACCTTTCTTCATCAGTTAATTCCTTTCTGCCCGTCTCGCAACTCCACAAACCAGAAAGCCAGCTTACGATTACTATAGCGATTATAAACATTATTGTTAAAGTTATGATTGATTCTTTCCTACCTCTTCTTTCCAAGAATATCCTTTCTGGTTATAGAAACAAAGATTTATAACTGCCTGCAAAGACTAAAATATATTATACAAATGAATCCTGGAAAACTCAATTTATACACTAAATTTAAATAAGGCAACGTCTCCGTCTTTCATTATATAATCTTTTCCTTCACGGCGGACCAGCCCTTTTTCTTTTGCAACTGCATATGAACCAATGTTTACAAGAGTATTGTAATCTATAACTTCAACACATATAAAACCTTTCTGGAAATCTGTATGAATCTTACCCGCAGCCTCTGGAGCCCTGGTACCTTCCTTGATAGTCCATGCCCGGACCTCTGGAGATTTTATGGTTAAAAAACTTATGAGCCCCAGCAGTTTATAACAGGCTTTTAACAACCTATTCATACCTGATATGGGAATACCAAGTTCTTTCATAAATAATTCCCTTTCGCCAGGGCCCAGTTGTGTTATTTCTTCTTCAATCTTGGCACTTATTACCGTCACTTCTGATTTTTCTTTAGAAGCATATTGCCAAAGCTTTTTTACAGCTGTTAAATCTTCCATATCCTTTCCCAGATCAGTTTCATCTACATTTGCAGCATATATAACTGGCTTATCAGAGAGTAAAAAAAGCTGATTTATAATTATTCTTTCTTCACCACTGAATTCCATATTCCTCAGGGGAATCCCCTTTGCCAGTTCTTCTTTTACTCTCCCCAGCAGTTCATATTCAGTTATATATTTTTTCTCACCGCTTTTTGCCATCCTGTGTGCCTTATCAATCCTTTTTTCAAGGCTTTCAAGGTCTGCAAGAATTAATTCCAGATTCACTACTTCAACATCTCTTACAGGGTCTATATCAGGATATGTATGTGACACATTTTCATCTTTAAAACATCTTACAACATGAATAATAGCATCTACTTCACGAATATGAGATAGGAATCTATTTCCAAGCCCTTCACCTTTACTGGCACCTTTTACCAGCCCTGCGATATCTACAAATTCAATAGTCGTGGGGATAATTTTTTCTGGACTAACTATTCTGGCTAATTCCTCCAGCCTCCTGTCAGGAATAGGCACTACAGCAATATTTGGCTCTACGGTACAAAATGGATAATTTGAAGCTTCTGCACCAGCAGCTGTTATTTCATTAAACAGTGTGCTCTTTCCCACATTAGGAAGACCTATTATTCCTAGCTTGATCGTAATCTCCTATTTCAAGTTTTCTAAACTAAAAATTAATAACTTGATCTTTTCGAAGTAGTCCTTTTATTTCTTTGAGTTCTTTTAGCATATCTTTAAAAATAGATATTATCCACTATAACCTGCCTTTATTTACAAATATAATTAGGCTCTATAATTATATTTCTTTAAAAAATTATTTAAACTCTCAATCAATGAATAAACCTCTGTTATTAAAATTTAATAAATTTATAAATACCTTTATTTAAAAATATTAATATAAAAATGGTGGAGATGAGCGGAGTTGAACCGCCGACCTCTTGTCTGCCAGACAAGCGTTCTCCCACTGAACTACATCCCCAC
>JAHIPJ010000003.1 GCA_018894445.1 Actinomycetota bacterium | reverse complement strand
TATCCACTTCTAACTACGGTACAAATACCAAGTGAATCTATATAGCCTCGGGTATCCTGAATAGATTTTATCAGTTTTCCCTTTCCCTCAACAGCAAAACGATCATATTTATCTGATAAAAGTTCATCTCGAATACTCCAACCCCCAACATTATGACAAGCACCGCGGCTTGAAGTTCCATAAGTCAATGCGTTACCATAGAAACCCCTCGGATCATAAGCTGCTAAGGGCAATCCCTTGACATGCATCATATATTTTTGCATTTCCGGCATTTTCTCAGCGATACCTAACATACCTTCTGATAATAAATCTCCAATATCTTCTCTTTTTGCTATTTTCTCAATCATATTTACCATAGCTACTCCATTGCCAAACTTAAGCTCAAGTCCACCAGTATCTTTCTTGGTAATATATCCCCTTTCAAATAACTCCATTGCAAAACCAATAATAACCCCAACAGACATAGTATCTATGCCCAGCTCGTCACAAATTTCATTTGCTTTAATAATAGCTGCAAAATCACTAACCCCACAAACAGCTCCCAAAGTACCAATGCTCTCATATTCTGGATCTGATTTCGCTCCTTTAAAATTGCCTTCTTTAACTTCACATAACTGGGAACAGGCAACTGGACACCGAAAACAGGCCTGGTTTTTTACAAAAAAGTTTTCTTTCATATATTCTGCTGTTATAGTTTCAATCCCATCAAATACTCCTGTTTGGAAATTGCGTGTTGGATAACAGCCAAGTTCATTCATAATAGCGGTATATTGAGCAGTGCCATATTTAGTATGATTGGCTTTGCTTTTACGTACATAAGAAATAGCATCTTTCATAACTTCTTTAAATTTATTAGGTTCGTTTACAGCTATTTCACCAGTCCCTTTTACAGCGATAGCTTTTAAATTTTTTGAAGCCATAACAGCTCCTGCACCACCTCGCCCAATGCTTCTTTCCCCAATTTGAATACATGATAATCTAACTCTATTCTCAGCTGCAGGGCCACATGAAAGAACCTGATCTTCTCTTCCTACTTTCTCTTTCAGTTTTTTATTAACTTCTTTAGTGGTTTTTCCCCAAAGATTTCCCCCTTTTTCAATTTTTATTTGATTATCCTCGATCAAAATATAAACAGGTTTATTCGCTTTTCCTTCAATAATAAGTCCATCATACCCACTTTTCTTAAGATGAGGGCCAAAAAATCCTCCACCATTTGAACATAAATATTGCCGGGTTTCAGGAGATTTAGTAGCCACTCCTATTTTTGTTGTCGCTGGTCCTGGTGTACCAGTCAATGGTCCGGTAAAAAAAATTAATTTATTATCAGAAGATAATGGCTTAATATCATTACCAATTTCATTATAATAAAATCTTGCCGCCAAACCGCGTCCACCTAAAAACTTTCTCTGCCATTCAGGATTAATTTTTTCCTCTTTTATTGTTCTATTGGTCAGATTTATTCTTAAGTACTTTCCTTGGTAACCTCCAGAAAACATTCAATTAGCCTCCTCTACCCCAAATAATAAGGTATTTTGTTTGCTATATATTCCACTTTTCCTTTGTTCTTCTTTTCTCTTCATTTTTTGAAATTTTTCTACTTTGAATGATTAATCAATTTTATCCATTTTTACTTTGCAATTTGCGAAAATCAGAATAAATATCTAATTTTTAGACAGCAAATCGTCTTCTTCGCCATTGATCGAAAATAACAACACCAATAATGATTAAACCCAGAATAACCCGCTGCCAGAAAGCAGAGACATTGAGTAAGTTCAAACCGTTACCCAGTATGCCCATTATAAATGCGCCAATGAGTGAACCGACAACACCACCTTCACCACCAAAGAGATTTGTTCCACCAATGACTACAGCAGCAATGCTTTGCAATTCCGCTCCTTCTCCCATTAAGGCATTGGCTGAATTTAGACGGCCGGTCAGGACAATGCCTGCAACTCCAGCCAGTAGTCCCATAATAGTATAAGTAATTATTTTGGTACGCACATAGCTGATACCTGAAATTCTAGCAGCTTCCCGGTTGCCTCCTACAGCATAAATAGCCCGGCCTAAGGTAGTGCGGGTCATAACCATCCAGCCCAGGATAGTTATAACTACAATAACTATAGCCGGAACCGGTACACCTAAAACGTTACCGCTACCCAGCCAGATTAGTCCTGCGGGCAAATATCCTACAAGTTTAAGGGCAGTGAAGTGTGAGGGAACCGGCAGGCCCTGCGTCAAAATCAGTGCTAAACCTCTTGCTGTAGTCATCATGGCTAGCGTAGCAACAAAATCGGGTATCCTTCCTTTGGTAATGATGACACCGGTTATAAATCCCGTTAGTGCCCCTGTCCCCAAACCCAAAAGTATACCAACTGCCAGATTGAGTCCCCAGTATGACACTGCTACCGCAGACATTGAAGCTGAGAGAGCAAGGACAGCACCAACAGATAAATCTATACCTGCACCAATAATAACCATGGTCTGACCTATAGCAAGGATGGCGTTGATGGAAGATTGTCTTGTTATATTCAAAAAATTACTCAGGTTAAAAAAATACGGTGAAGCAAAAGCAAGATATATAATCAGGAAAAGCAGTGCTATAATTGGACCCCCCTTTAGCAAATTTTTCCTGATTACTTCACCCCCCATAGAAATCCACTGACTCATTAAAGATGCTACTGAAGGCACTCTTGAGGGTATTGTGCTCTTGGGATTATTTTTTGTAGTAGATAATTTTTTTCTTTGTTCCCCCATAATCTTTCCTCACTTTTTCCTAATATTTTTATATCTTAACTGACACTTTTTAACAGTTTCTCCTGTGTTGTCTCTCCTCTTCGATATTCCGCAGTAACAGTTCCTCTTCGCATTGCGAAAATACGGTCAGCCATAGCTAAAATTTCTGGCAACTCGGAAGATATCATAAGGATTCCTACTCCTTCCTTAGTCAACTGATTAAAAAGTTGAAAAATCTCGGCTTTTGTTCCTACGTCAATACCCCGTGTGGGTTCATCAAAAATCAAAATCTTCGATCCACTACACAACCATTTGGATAAAGCAACTTTCTGCTGATTACCACCACTAAGATACATGAGCTTTCTAGTTAGGTCAGGAGGATGGATACGCAGTTCATTAACGTATTTTTCTCCTACTTGCCGCTCTTTTCGGTGCTTGAGCAGACCTAACTGTGAGATTCCTTTCAGACTGGCTAAAGTTATGTTTGACACTACGGACATTGGGTGTATGAGGCCATCTTTTCTATCTCTGGTGAGATAACCCAACCCTAACCCGATTGCCTTTTCAGGAGAAGATATAGTAACTCTTCTACCATTAATATAGATTTTACCACTATCAATCTTTTCCAATCCAAATAATGCACGGACAAGGGTAGTACACCCAGCTCCTAGCAAACCAAAAATGCCCACTATTTCCCCTTCATGTAAGGTGAAGTCCACATGGTTGAGGGCCCCTTTTATCTCCAGTCCTTGCACCTTCAAGATAGGCTTACCAGGGCTCGTTTCCTCTTTGGGAAACTGTTCTTTAAGTTCTCTTCCCACCATCATTCGAATAATAGTATCCTCGTCGGCTTCATTCACGGGTAATGTAGCAATCTTCTTTCCATCTCTCAAAACAGTTACTCGCTGGCCCACCAAGGGAACCTCGGATAAGTGATGAGAGATATAAATAATAGAGATCCCTCGTTCACGCAATTCATTTACGAGGTTAAAAAGTTGTTGCCGCTCCTCTTCTGATAGAGCTGATGTAGGTTCGTCAAAGAGTAGAATCTGTTCATTTAAAGATAAAACTTTAGCGATTTCTACGAGCTGTTGCTCAGCCAGGCTAAGATGCCTCACAGGCACAGTAGGGTCAATATTTAAGTTCAGTCTCTTTAAAATTTGTTGAGCCTTTTTATATATTCCTGGCCAATCAACAAAGAAAAACCTACTTTTGGGTAATCTACCTAAAAAGATATTCTCAGCTACACTCAGGCTGGGAATAAGACTCAACTCTTGATAAACCATACCGATTCCCAATGAACGAGCATGATAAGGGCTGGTTATTTCGACTTGTTTACCTCGGAGGATGATACGACCACTATCTTTGGGTAAAGAACCGCTAAGAATCTTCACTAAGGTAGATTTACCAGCACCATTTTCACCCAAAAGAATATGGGTTTCTCCTTTATAAAGGTCAAAATCAACATGATCCAGAGCATGAACACCCGGGAAACTTTTATCAATGGCTTCTAATCGTAATAAAGGCTTTTCGGACATTTTTTTCTCCTCGATAAAAATATGTATATTACAAATGAATACAAAGTAAATAGGTAATTATTAAATTTTATAAAACTTTATATTATTTTATATTTAAAATTTACCCGTTCACATATTTAATAAACTTATTTTATTGAAATACTAAAATATTTCTTAATATAAAGAAAATAAATCATCAAAAACCAATTCACATAAACTAAGTATGATATAAAGACTATAAAAAGGGGGCCTCTATAAAGACCCCCCTCTCTAATTAAAATTTATTTTGCCAGATATTCGGCCTTGATTGCCTTCCAGTCTATAGGCTCAAGCTTGGGGTCAGGAAAAAATTCATGCGCATTTTCCTGGTACATCGTCCTGGGCCTGATGTCGAAAATCGGAGGGACATCTAATCCCAGAGCTGCCCTAACCGCATATTCGACTCCGTACCAACCCCAGTCCGCAAATCCATGAGTTGTTTCTGCCACCATTCTTCCTTCAGCTATCAACATCACTGACTCCGGGGTAACGTCATTGGTGAATATTTTCACCTCATCTTGCCTGCCCGCAGCCTCAGCAGCTAACATTGCACCCATACCCATCTCATTAGACGCCGCCCATATAAAGTCAAGCGTTCCTTTAGGATTGGCAGTAAGAAAATCTTCCGCTGCTTTAATACCTTTCTCTCGGTTCCAATCTGCTGGCAAGGTGCCCACTATTTTGATACCTGGATACTCATCAATCACACTGTGAAAACCGTTCACTCGAGCAGTAGAGAAGAAACCACCAGCAACACCCTCAATAATGACTCCAGTTGCTTTTATAGCTGCTTTTTCTTCCGGGGTGACAGTAGCATATAGATCTCGCCACCATTTTAGATCAAGATATTCTCCTGGTTTAACCGTAACTTTTCTCCCCGTACCTAACACGCCCGGTCCACTAAAGTAATCCAGCACGGTATGGGCAGAAACCTCAGCACATTCAAAATTATCAAAGCCAATATAAGAGACTACCTCAACTCCTGCAATGGGCTCCAGCAAGTTTACAATTATCACCGGAATACCTGCTTCATTAGCTTTACGAATAGCAGGAATAATCACTTCAACTTCTATAGGTGAGATGGCAATTACATCTACCCCCATCGTAATAAAGTCTTCGATAATTGCCACCTGATCCCCAAAAGCTATATGTGAGGCCGGAGCCCGATAGATGATACTAACAGTGATTCCATTGAGAACAGCATCGAAAGCACCTACCTCGAAGTAATGTGTTGCAGTTCTAAAGACCCCGGTGATATCAGGTGGTGTCCAACCTATAACTATTTCCTTGGGTAATTCTTTTGCAAATACCCCAAACGAACTTACGGTTACTAACAAAGCAAAAACAAGAATTATTAATAAACTTTTCTTTATCACCTTTCTATACCTCCATTTAATTCAATAAAATTATGTTAATCATCTGCAAACAAACTAAATATATTTTAGTTCATGATCACCCCCTTCTTTTAAAATTTGTATAGTTATACGTAATCACCCCCTTCTTTTTTGTATTTAAAGCTAATTATAATTAGGAAATTTATTAATTTGCTAAACATCAATTTGTTAAACAATTGGCTTTGTTTATTATGCTATGATATATTATATTAATCATTTATTTAGGCTGAAGTAATTTATATTTTAATACAAAAAGTTATCCCTTTTAACTTTTTAAGATTTATTATCTCTAAATCATAATCAGCAGTTCCTTGCTGAAAAACAACCAGCAACCGTGCTTTTTCAGCTAACGGATAAGGAAGCCAATGCCAGGTCCCTTTATATAAAAGTATTCCTTTCCCCTTTTCTAATTTGAAAGCTTTAACTGTTTCTATCTCTGGAACTTCTTGATTTGGGGTAGCCTTACCAACTAACACTACAACATCCTTCTCTATAGCAAAAAAAACTTCTTCTGTCTTTACATGGCGCTCCAAATTAGTGAAATTCTTATTTCTTTTATTCACTTCTAAAATACCAAAACCAGTTTTCCCATCGATATTTATTTCAGCTAAATCATCCCAAAAAGTAAATGTATTTTCTTTTATCTTTGGTTTAATATTTTCATTACTTATCAAATAGCCATAATCAGCAAAATTTTTATTTGTGAGTGAATTAACCTCTAATTCTTTAATCATCGATTTCCCTTCCTTTATAATTATTCTCTATTACTGCAAAACCTCTTTATAATTTTGCTCAAAACTACCGAATTGTTATAAAGTTCTATTTATCTCCTGTAAACAACTTAAACTCTTATTTATGCTCTTTATTATTCCAATTTTATGAAGTATTTTCCTATATACCCTCTTTGCTAAATATCATCTCACTTACATTGTATTCATTTTTTAGATTATAATATTTATTTAATAATTAGGATTATCTATTACTTTAATTTGCCCATTTCTCTCTATAATTAATTTACAAAATCCTTTACTCTCAATAATTCCATAATTATGTCCGGCTTCACCAGGATAAACCGCAAAAAAGATTAATGGTGTATTCCCAGTATTTATCGTCCTATGAGCCCAATATGGGGGAATATAGGATATGCTACCTGATTGCATATCAAGGATCTTAACTTCTGTATCTTTCTTCTGCATTAACAATTTACCTGTTCCCTGTAATACTAAATATATCTCTGCAGTATCTTCCTGTGCATGAAAATGTCCTTTGGTCATATGGAACTCATCGCCTACTCGTCCAGGATAGATAATGCTGGTGCAGTGCTGTAGATGTCCATATTTCTCAGGGACATCTATATTGTAAACTTTATATATTACACGATCGTCTTCATTAATTATCTTTTGGGTAGCTTTTAAATCATAATACATTCCTTTCATATCGCTCAAATGACGAACTATTATATTACAATTTGAGAGAATCTCACCCGTATTAAAATTTAAATAACCATTAAAAGGTTTCATTAAATCTATGTCTATCCTTCCTTCCAAATTTCACTATTAAAAGTTATCTAACCTTCCTAAATTTAGATAGAAGGAGACTCCTTCAATTGTGCAAGTCTTTGAAAAGTATTATTAAGATTATTAATTAAATCAATATATATTTCAGCATATTGTTTATAGTGGTCGTGATATTCGGCACGGGCTTCTATTCGGTCTTTAACCTGAACAAATTTTTGTGAAGTTTTAGCCAAGTCATCAAATAGCCCCACAGCATAACCGCCAATAATTGCACTACCCAGAATAGCTGGTTCTTGTTGAGTCACTATAGTATACGGAATATTAAGAGTGTCTGCCTTTATTTGGTTCCACAACTTACTCTTTGACCCTCCACCTAAAGCTCGAACTTCCTTAAATTCAACATCAGGATAAAGATTTTTCATAATTTTTAAGTAATAGTAATATTCATAAGCTATACCTTCAAGAATTGATCGGTAAAAATGATTTTTACTCTGTCCCCAACTAAACCCAACCCAACTCCCTCTCAGGTTGGGTTGAGCTGGTAAGACTCTTCCTCCCAAATGAGGTATAAAGAGCAACCTATCACTACCAGGTGAAACTTCAGAAGCCAGCTTATCGAGAAATTCATAAAAATCCTGCCCTTTAGCTTCAGCTTCCTTTTTCTCCTGATGGGCTATTTCATCTCTAAACCATCGTAGACAAAGCCCTCCACCATTTATGAAAGCAATAGGATTCCACAGGTTTTGAATAACTGAACGGGAACACATTACAGTTTTATATTTTAAATCAGGGGAAAATTCATTAGTACAACTGGCTAAAACCGATGCTGTACCAGCCACATCAAAAATAATCCCCGGTT
>JAHIPJ010000027.1 GCA_018894445.1 Actinomycetota bacterium | reverse complement strand
GCAGCCTCGAGAACCTTTTTACCCTCCTCTATAACTTCCGGTCCTGTACCATCTCCTGGTATAACCGCAATAGAATAATGCTTTGATTCAGTCATCTTCCGTCCTCCACAAAAATAAAATTTCAAATAACTATCCCTATATTATATATGAATATTTCTGTTTTTGTCTTTAAATTCTAAAATAATTAATGCCCCCCGGTAAATGCTTTTACAAATACTGCTTTATCCAGTATCTTTTTGAAAGTTAAACAAATTATCTGTCTTCCTTGATTTTTAATATTGTAAAATTAAAACATATTACCTAGAATATTTTTAAAATATCTTAAAAAGCAAAATTATAAGAGTTTAAAGCATTTATGATTTAATTTACACATTAATAATATGGAAGGGGAAATTATGAAAAAATCACTTGGAGCTAAAACCATTTTTCTTTGACCCGGCTGGCAGCTACTATTTCCGTACCGGTAAAATGCTGGCAAAGGGCTTTTCTATTGGTAAAGAAATTTGATTTTTTTCCCGCCTGTTGCTGGTATTTTAGCAAATTTATTATTCTCTAAATTTAACTAAAGCTTTTTTACAAAAATATTTTGCAACTTAAATCCGGAAATATCGTTTATAACATATAAAGTGACTTTAAAAACAAAATTACTTTACATTAGTTTTACAATCTGTCAGAATGGCAGAAATCTTGATTGGAAATATTAGAATTTAAAAAGAAAAGAGAATACTTATAATGAAAATTTTACTTGTCTATCCGGATTACGAAGAAACTTTCTGGAGTTTTAAAAGAGTTTTAAGAATATTGGGTAAAAAAGCTTCATTTCCTCCCTTAGGACTTCTAACTGTAGGAGCTATGCTTCCTGACGATTGGGAAAAAAGATTAGTTGATATGAACACTGACATATTAAAGGATGAACATATTAAATGGGCAGACTACATATTTATTAGCGCAATGATTGTGCAAAAAGAATCAGTTAGAAGAATAATAAATAAAGTTAAAAAATTGGGAAAACCCATTGTAGCAGGAGGACCTCTTTTTACTACAGGCTGGGAAGAATTCACCGACGTAGATCACATTTTTCTGGGAGAAGTAGAAGATACCTTTTCAGAATTTGTTGAGGATTTAAAAAACGGTACCCTTAAAAAAATTTACGCCGGTAACGGATTCCCTGATATTAAAGAAACTGCTATTCCTGACTGGAATTCTATTAATGTTAAGAACTATAATTCAATGTGTATTCAACTCTCCAGAGGATGCCCTTTTAATTGTGAATTCTGTGATGTAGTACAGTTGAATGGAAGATTACCCAGGATAAAAAGCAAGGAACAATTAATTGCTGAACTTGATGCTTTATACAGGAGGGGCTGGCGAGCCGGTGTGTTCTTTGTTGATGATAATTTTATAGGAAATAAAGCCATACTTAAAAAAGAGTACCTTCCTGCAATTATAGAATGGCAAAAAAATAAAAAGTATCCTTTTACTTTCAACACCCAGGTCTCAATCAACCTGGCTGATGATAAAGAGCTCATGGAATTAATGGCAGTAGCCGGCTTTACATCCGTATTTATAGGTATTGAAACACCTGATGCAGGTGGTCTTGAAGAATGTGGAAAGTTTCAAAATAAAAACAGAAACCTGATAGAATCAGTGAAAATAATTCAAAATACCGGCATGGAAGTTCAGGGTGGCTTTATTGTTGGTTTCGATAGTGACAAGGCATCAATTTTCCAGCGCCAAATTGATTTCATCCAGAAAAGCGGAATTATCACCGCTATGGTTGGCTTGCTTACTGCATTGCCAAAAACCAGGTTGTATCAGAGACTAAAAGAAACAAATAGATTAACTAAAAGGACAACAGGCGATAATACGAAAACTGAAGTTTTGAATTTCATTCCGAAGATGGATAAAAATATACTTTTGAATGGTCATAAAAAGATAACATCTACAATTTATACTCCCAAGGCTTATTACGAGAGAATTAAAACTTTCTTAAGAGAATATAAGCCGACTAAAAAAAGAAAGGCTCCTAAACTCCGCATGTACCATATAAGAGCATTGATTGGTTCAATCTGGTGGCTTGGAATTAAACAAAGAGGAAGACATTATTTCTGGAAATTAATTTTATGGAGCATCCTTAAGCGGCCGTCTCTTTTCCCTTATGCAATTGGTTTCTCTTTGGCAGGAATTCATTTTAGGGCAATATCATAAAGGTTTCTGTTGTTAATATTTTGCCATAATATCATTAAAAATAATAAAAAAACATAGTACACTTATTACAACTTTATTCTCTTTTACTTTTTTAAAAGCACCTGGTCTTTTAGATTTATCTACTGCAAATATAGTCCAATCTTTAGTTGTAAGGTCCTGCCTTACCACAGACATATATAACTACCTCTTAATCTTAACTGTTCATATATAATTGTTTTTGTGATATTTTATACCCCAGTATTGATATAGCAATTTTTTTACCTAAAAAAATGGAAAAAGAGAAGTTTGAGGCAATAGTTTTAAACACTTTAAAAAGTCTCCCGGATAAATTCAAGGATAAAATAAAGAATTTAAGTATTGTTATTGAAGAAAAAGATATAAGCCCTGTTATAAAAGGTAAAAAAGGTACCAACACAAAATACACACTTGGTCTTTATCAGGGGCTTCCTGCCACCAAACGGGCAGGTAGAATAAATATATTGCCTGATAAAATAACAATTTATAAAAAATCACTGGAAGAAATAAGCCGCAGTGATAAGGAATTAGAAAAAAACATAAAAAAAGTTATTTTACATGAATTGGGACATTACTTCGGTCTTGATGAAAAAAGGCTAAGGAGATTAGGCTACTGATTCTTACTCCCTGTAAGTATTATTTCACTTTAAGTGAAAATTAATTTTACTAAATTGCGAAAATTATTTTTGTATTTTTGCAAAACTTTTGTTATAATTGGAGCGACAAAAAGTTATTTTACAAAATGCTATTATAGGAACGTTAGCTGAATTAATAAAATATAATGTAAAAAAACTTTTTTTTTGGTGTAAAATATACATATAGAGAGAGTTAATAAATAGGGGTTGAGAATATAATGGCAGAAGAAAAAAGATCAGGCAAAAATAAAGAAAAAATAAAAATACCGGAAGAGCTTCCTCTTCTATCCTTAAAAAATAGTGTGATATTCCCATTTCTGGCAACACCACTGGTTGTGGGTAGAAAAAAGTCTTTGGAAGCTGTTAAAAGTGCATCCAGAGAGCACAAGATCATAGTAGTCGTGGCACAGAAAGAAGAAAATAAAGAACAGGTGGAAAAAGATGACCTATATGATGTAGGAACTGCTTGCGCTATAAAGCAAGTAGCTAATATATCAGAGAATGAGACCAAGTGCATCGTTGAAGGAATTTCCCGGGTAAAAATAAAGTATTTTACTCAAACTGAACCTTATTTCAGAGTAGCAACTGAAGTTCTTGAAGAAATCCCTTTAATAGAAGATGAGGAAACAGAAAATCTTAATACAACTGTCAGAATGCAAGTTGAGAAGTTTATTCAACTGGGTATCCCCCTGCCTACAGCTTTTGTAGTGGCAGCAACCAATATTTCCAGGCCTGAGGTTCAGACTGATTTATTTGCTTCATATCTACTTTCAAGTACCAAACAGAAGCAAAAAATCCTTGAAGAAAACAACCTGAAAATAAGGTTAAAAAAATTAACAGAATACCTTGGTGAAGAACTTAAGAGGTTTGAAGTTCAGTCTCAAATAAGAGATAAAGTTCATAAAGAAGTAGGAAAAACGCAGAGGGAATATTATCTCCGCCAGCAGCTTAAGGCGATTAAGAATGAACTGGGCGAATTTGATGAGTCTATTGCTCTGACCAGGGAATTAGAGAAAAAATTGCAGAAGAAAAAAATGCCCAAAGAGGCTAATGATAAAGTATTAAAAGAAATAGAAAGGCTGGAAGACATTCCCAGTATGTCTCCGGAACACTCTTACGTGAGGACTTATGTGGAGTTGATGCTGGACGTTCCCTGGTCCGAAAAGACCAAAGATGTTGTGGATTTAAAAAAAGCAAAGAAAATATTGGATGGCGATCATTACGATCTGGAAAAAGTTAAAACTCATATTCTGGATTATCTGGCTGTCAGGAAATTAAAGGGTAAATCAACCAAAGGCCCGATACTATGTTTTGTTGGACCTCCAGGTGTTGGGAAGACTTCTCTTGGGCAGTCTATAGCCAAGTCTCTGGGAAGAAAATTTATAAGAATGTCTATTGGTGGTATAAGAGATGAAGCGGAAATCAGAGGACACCGGAGAACGTATGTAGGAGCGCTTCCAGGCAGGATTATCCAGGGTCTTACGCAAGTCGGAACAAATAATCCGG
>JAHIPJ010000026.1 GCA_018894445.1 Actinomycetota bacterium | reverse complement strand
TTCACCCCAGAGCAGAAGCAAAATAGAATAAAAAATAGTTTTTAGAAGTTGTTTAGAAGTGAGTGGTGCGAAGCACCAGATTTGAGACACTAACATTTCTACTTTGCTATGACAATTTATTATTGATTATTTGATGAAAGATATGTATTATGCTAGACTTGAGCGTTGAAATTACACACATCACTTACAGCAATATGGTGAACAAATATACTTGTTAAAGTGGTGGAGGAAAAACCATAAGAATAGGGAGGTATTATTTTGAGTATTGTAACTATGAAGCAGCTACTGGAGGTAGGGGTTCATTTTGGCCATCAGACTAAAAAGTGGAACCCTAAGATGAAGAAATATATATATACAGATAAAAATGGTATATATATAATTGACCTCCAGGAAACACAGAGGCTTCTAATTGAAGCGTATGAATATATTGAAAAAGTTGCGAGTGAGGGTGGAATTATATTGTTTGTAGGTACAAAAAAACAAACCCAGAATATAATCGAATCTTATGCCACCGAATGTGGAATGCCCTATGTTAAGAACAGGTGGCTGGGAGGCACTCTTACTAATTTTGAAACTATAAGTAAGAGAACAAAAAGAATTGATGAAATAGAAGAGATGGAAAAGTCAGGTATTTTTGAGAAGTTACCCAAAAAGGAGGTTCTGGGAATAAAGAAAGAGTATGAAAAGCTTCTATTCAATATCGGAGGTATAAGAAATATGAAAAAATTCCCCGATGTTCTTTATGCTATTGATCCTAATAAAGAGATGATTGCTATAAGAGAAGCAAGGAAGCTGGGAATACCTATTGTAGCTATAACAGATACAAATTGTGACCCTGATATTATTGATTTTGTTATTCCGGGTAATGATGATGCGATTCGTTCCTGTAATCTGATAACAAGTGTCATATGTGATGCTGTAAAAAAAGGAAAAGAGCAGAAAGTTAAGTTAGAGGAAAGCCCGGAGGAAAAAGAAGCAAAAAAGTTAGAAGAAGAAAAAACTGAAGGCGATTTAGAAGATTTACCTGAAGATAATATATGGGTTTAAAGATTGTAGGGAGGAATAATGGAAATCAAAGCTGAATTGGTAAAAGAATTACGGGAAAAAAGCAGTGCTGGTATGATGGATTGTAAGAAAGCTCTAGTTGAGAGCAATGGAGATATAAAGAAAGCAGAGGAGATATTAAAAGAAAATGGACTGGCGAAAGCTTCCAAAAAAGCTTCCAGGACTACTAAAGAAGGTATAATTGATAGCTATATACATATAGGCTCTAAGATTGGTGTAATGCTCGAAGTCAATTGTGAAACTGATTTTGTAGCCAGAAATGAAATGTTCAAGAATTTTGTACATGATATTGCACTTCATATTACAGCAGCAGCGCCGTTATATGTTTCAAAGGAGGATGTACCTCAAGAGGTGCTGGATAAAGAGAAAGAACTTTACAGGAAGCAAGCCTTAAATGAAGGTAAACCTGAAAAAATTATAGACAAGATTGCTGAAGGTAAGCTTAAAAAATATTATGAAGAAAATTGCCTGCTGGAACAGCCATTTGTAAAAGATAATGATGTAAAGATTGGAGACTTGTTAAAACAGAATATAGCAAAAATTGGTGAAAATATAGTGATTAAAAGGTTTGAAAGATATATCCTTGGAGAAGAATAATAAGTAATTTCTAATATTTTTTTGCTTAAAAGATAATAGGCATAGAATATATGGAAAAATTAAAATACAAAAGGGTTTTACTTAAGATCAGCGGCCAGGCATTATTAGGTGATTTAGATTATGGAATAGACCCAAAGGTTACCAATAATATATCCAGTCAGATAAAAGAGGTAGTAGAGTTAGGTGTAGAAGTCGCAGTAGTTATTGGTGGAGGGAATTTCTGGAGAGGTGTTTCTGCCAGTGCAAATGGTATGGATAGGACCACCGCTGATTATATTGGAATGCTGGCTACCATTATGAATGCATTAGGGCTTCAGAATGCGTTGGAAAGAATAGAAATAATTACCAGGGTTCAAACTGCAATATCAATGCAGGAAATTGCTGAACCTTTTATCAGGAGAAGGGCAGTAAGACATCTGGAGAAGAAAAGAGTGGTAATATTTGCCGGAGGGACTGGTAATCCGTATTTTACAACTGATACAGCTGCAGCGCTGAGAGCACTTGAAATAGAAGCCGAGATAATATTTAAAGCTACAAAAGTTGACGGTGTATACGATAAAGACCCTGTAAAATTTAAAGATGCCAGGAAGTTTGATAAATTGACTTTCCTGTATGTATTAAAGAAGAATCTCAGAGTTCTGGATTCTACAGCTACTTCCTTATGTATGGAAAATAATTTGCCTATTGTTGTTTTTGATATTACAAAGCCAGGCAATATAAAAGGAGTTATAATGGGTAAAAAAATTGGTACTTTAGTTACAAAGGAGTAAAAAATGAAAGATGCACTACTGGTTGATGCGAAAATAAGAATGCATCAATCCCTGGAAAGAACTCAACATGAATTCAATACTATTAGAACAGGAAGAGCATCCGTGTCTTTACTGGATAATATTTATATTGACTATTATGGCAATAAAACTTTATTGAAACATATGTCTAATGTCAGTATACCTGAACCGAGAGCTATTCTAATTTCACCTTACGAGCCAAAATTTTTAAAGGAGATTGAAACTCAAATATCCAAATCCGATCTGGGTATTAATCCATCAAATAACGGAAAAGTTATCCGGCTGAATGTTCCTCCATTAAATGAGGAAAGAAGAAAAGAATTAGTCAAATTAGTTAGGAAGATTGCAGAAGATGGGAAAGTAGCAATTAGAAATATCAGAAGAGAAATAAATGATGAATTTAAAAAATTGGAAAGTGGAAGCAAGATAACTGAAGATGATCTGATAAATTATCAAAAGGAAGTTCAGGAAATTACTGATGAATTTATAGAGAAGCTTAATGATTCTTTAGCCCAGAAAGAAAAAGAAATTATGGAAGTGTAGGTAGGAAGTACTTTGAGTTTAATTTCTTCTATTTTTTCTTCTATAAGAGTTCCGACCGTAAAAGAGCTAAAAAAAAATAATATTCCAGAGCATGTGGCTATTATTATGGATGGAAATGGCAG
>JAHIPJ010000025.1 GCA_018894445.1 Actinomycetota bacterium | reverse complement strand
TTTTGCCTCTTACCGGTCGGGATGGTCTTTAGTGAGAATTTACCGGGATATGAAGTAAGAATTATTGCCTCTTGCTCCAAATGGGGACGTCTTTACTGAATATTTACCCTGAAATAGGCATAAAGTACAACGCATTTTTGTTACACTCAATCCTCATCTTTCTCACCTTTTACAACACGAAAAAGGCCAGGCGGTCCTTTGATTGCCTACACTAATACAAACGAATTAAAATGTCAAGCCCGCGAATTGCTTCATGTTGTTGTTCTGCGATATTGTCACTCTTGTATAGTTCAGGGAAAATGTCACCTATGAATACAAGAGAGGAAACATACCACATGACAGATAAGGAGATGGCAAGGCTAATAGTAGCAGAGAGACTGATTGAGGGAGAGATTAGGGTTAAGGGTGCAGCAGAGGTACTTGGATTGTCTACCAGACTGGTAAAAAGCATGCAGAACTACAAATTCGCAACCTTGATATTAGTAAAATTAAAATGTATAATCTACTACTTAACTGAAAACAATAATATATAGGTTAGGTAAAAGATGAAAAGAACATTTCAGCCAAATGTCAGGAAAAGAAAAAAAAATCATGGTTTTAGAAAAAGGATGGAAACAAAAGCAGGCAGAGCCGTAATTGCCAGCAGAAGAAGAAAAGAGAGAAAGAAGCTTTCAGCTTAAAGAGTAAAAGGAAAGATTAAAATCAAGTTTGAAACACTTAAAAGAAAAATTGACTTCTCAAGAGTAGTAAAAGAAGGTACATACAAGAAGGATAAATATTTAATAACATATCTACTTAAAAGAGCTGAATGTAATGGTGCAGTAAGAGTCGGTTTTGGAATAAGTAAAAAAATAGGTAGAGCTGTTATAAGAAATAAAATTAAAAGAGTTTTAAAAGAAGCTTTAAGAAAAATTGATATAGAGATTTCTGAAAATTTGGATATTTTACTTATTGCCAGGAAGGAAATTGTCGCAGTTGATTTTTGGGAGATTAAAAAGATGCTGGAAAATAGTTTAACCGCATTCCTTACCGATTAGCCATGAGTAATAATTAACCCTCGGTTTTTAATTGTGAAAAAAATACTAATATTTTTAATTAAGATTTATAAAAATTATATCTCGCCTGTGCTACCGAAGAGCTGCAGATTCTATCCCACCTGCTCTGAATATGCGATCGGAGCAATTTTTAAACACGGTGTATTAAAAGGTAGTATTAAATCCATGTATAGGATTTTAAGGTGCAATCCTTTAAGTAAAGGCGGGCATGATCCTGTAAAGTGATCAGAAAGGTTTATTAAATTGAATCAAATATTTCAATTGCTAAGGCCGATACAGAATATTTTAGAGAAATTTATAATAGTGCCTACATACACGCATGTTATTGCAAACTATGGCATAGTAATAATACTCCTGACTATTATAGTTAGAATAGTATTAGTCCCTCTTACAATAAGCCAGACCAAATCAATGGCAAAAATGCAGAAACTACAGCCGGAACTAAAAGAAATACAAAAGAAATATAAAGACGATAAACAAAAATTGCAGCAGGAGACCATGGAATTTTATAAGAAAAACAACGTTAATCCCCTGGCCGGATGTCTGCCGCTGCTTTTACAAATGCCTGTATTTTTTGCCTTATTTCAGGCGCTTAGAAACCCTTCTGAAATCGTAACAAATATATTGGGGAATTTCACTATAGATGGTGTCGCGAGCGGTATAAAAACAGGACTATCAGGATTTTTAACTGCCGGGGAATTTACTATAATGGGCGCTGCCAACCCTAATTATAATTTTCTATGGATGAATCTAAATGATAGGGATCCTTATTATATCCTGGTCATACTGATGGTTGCGACAATGTTTCTAACAACGAAGATGACAACAACCGATCCCAAGCAAGCAAAGATGATGTATATAATGCCTGTAGTGTTTGGATTTATATCCTTTCAATTCCCCTCAGGAATATTGGTATACTGGGTGACCTCAAATATCTGGAGTATTGGTCAGCAGTGGATTGTAAATAAAATTGTTACAAAGGAAAAAGTAAAAGAGGGATTAAGTCAGAAAGATAAAAGCCTCGAAGGAGAGCAGGAGTTGAGTGAAGAAGAAAAGAAGTTAGTTAGAAAGAAAATAAAGAAAAAGAAAAAAAAGAAAAAGTAAAACTTTTATTCAAGGGGGTGGTAGAAATGACTGAAGATAAAAGTATAAGAGATGCCATAGATTCATATGTTGAATCACTTGAAGAGGAGGAAAAAAGAAATAAATTAATAGAAAATAATTCTAAAAAAATAGAAAGCGGTACCGAGGCAGAAATTAATGGTCTGGAAAAAATAAAACAGATTTTAAAAAAATCCATAGAATTAATATGCCTGGGCGAGGAAGTAAAAATTGATACGGATTCAGAGGAATTAAAGCTATCAGTTCAAGGGGAAGATTTGGGAATTGCTATTGGAAGAGACGGAAAAAACATGCAGGCGCTGGAGTATATTATAAATCTAATAGGAAAAAGAAAAAAACTGATTGACAAAAATGTGACCATAGATATAAAAGATTATAGGAAGAAAAAAATTGAAAAGATAAAGAAAACAGCAGCTATTATGGCAAAAAAAGCAATCAGCGAGGGAAGAAAAATAGCTCTAGAACCAATGTGCTCGTACGAGAGAAAAATAATACATAACGTGCTTGCAAAATTTAAAGATGTGACTACGAGAAGCAGATACGAGGAACCAAATAGACGCATAATAATATATCCTATAAAGGGCAGCAAATAGCAGCTATATTTTAAACTGATAAAAAAATATAATAATGGCATACCGGTGCCATTTTTTTATTGGTTGGAGTTTTGAATAAATAAAAATATTAAATATAATTAGAATACGGAAAATTTATAGAGATTATAGGAGAAAAAGTTAAAAATGGGAATAGAAAGCACGGGTACAATAGTAGCGATAGGGACAAGACCTGGTGAGGCAGCAATTGGCATTGTTAAGTTAAGCGGAGATAGGTCAATCTTTATTGCTGATAAAATATTTAGATCAAAAAGCAAAAAAAAACTTTCAGGGATTGATACATACAATATGCTTTATGGGCATATAATTGATAATGATGGGCATACTATAGACGAAGTAGTTGTAACTCTAATGAAAAAGCCGAAGTCATACACAAAAGAAGATGTTGTAGAAATAAATTGCCATGGTGGGATAATTGCTACAACTAAAGTGATGGAATTATGTATTGAAAGCGGCGCTAGAATAGCAGATCCCGGGGAGTTTACAAAAAGAGCGTTTTTAAATGGTAGAATAGACCTTTCTCAGGCGGAAGCAGTTATTGATCTGGTAAGATCTAAGACAGAGCAGAGTTTGAAGATCGCAGCAAAAAATTTGCAGGGTAATGTAAAAAAAGAGATAAAAAGACTAAAAGAGATGATTCTTAATGTGCTGGTGCAGCTTGAAGCGTCGGTAGATTTTATTGAAGAAGATTTGGAAATTACACCCTATCAAAAACTTACTAAAAAGGTAAGGGAAATAAAAGCCGAGATGGAAGAATTGATCAGTGATGAGAAAAAAGGAGAAATCATAAAAAATGGTGTAAAAGCAGCAATTATAGGGAAAACCAATGTAGGGAAATCGAGTTTACTTAATTTACTTTCAAAAAAAGAAAAAGCAATAGTAACTTCCATACCTGGTACGACAAGGGATGCAGTGGAAGAAATATTATATGTAGAAGGAATACCCCTAATTCTTGTAGACACAGCCGGTATTAGGAAAACAAAGAGCGCTATAGAAAAAATAGGTGTAGACAGAAGTTTAAAACACATAAATGAGGCGGAATTGGTTTTACTGGTTTTGGATGGAAATAGAAAATTTGAGAAAATGGATTTGGAGATAATTAAAAAAATAGAAAGGAAAAAAGCAATTTGCTGTATAAATAAAGTAGATTTAAAACAAAATTTGGAAATGGAAAGGATTAGAAAATATTTTAATGAAAAATTTATTATAAAGATTTCTGCTCTAAAAGGAATAGGAATAAGAAAATTAGAGAACAAAATAAAAGCGTTAATAATGGATAACGGTGATCTTAATCTGGAAGAAAAAATAATTATTAACAGCAGGCATAAAAATATACTAAAAGAAGTAAGCAGTTTACTGGATAGTGCTGAAAAGGCAATGAAAGAAAAAATGTCAGAGGAATTCCCTTCTTACGATTTAAAAACAGCATATGGTTTATTAGGTGAAATATTAGGTGAAACAACAAGAGATGACATTTTAGATAAAATATTCAGTCAGTTCTGTATTGGCAAATAAATAATGTCAAAAAACAATATTGTAAGGATATTTGACGAAAATGTTTCACGTGAAACAAAATTATAAAATCTTTAGTGATTGAAATGATTAAAAATGAGGGAAAATTTAATTTTGATGTAATAGTTGTAGGTGCCGGGCATGCAGGCTGCGAAGCAGCCCTGGCCTCTGCAAGAAATGGTGCAGGAACACTTCTTATATCAATAAATATGGATAGCATAGCTCTTATGCCATATAGTAGTGCAGTTGGTGGTTTTGGAAGAGGACAACTTATAAGGGAGATAGATGTTTTAGGTGGAGAGATTTCCAGAAATATTGATAAAAATTATATTTATATAAGAACAGCCACCAGCACAGAAGATCCAGCCATCGGAACTCTGGAGGCTGTGGTTGATAAGAGGAGATATTTTTTATCAATGAAAGAAGTCCTGGAGAACCAGAATAATTTGTATTTAAGGCAGGGGCTTGTAGTAGGTATAGAAGGAAGCAGAAAGAAATATAATTTATATACCAGTGATGGAATTGCTTACTGCTGCAAATCTATTGTTATATGCACAGGGACTTTCCTGGGAGCAAAAATATTTTGGGGAGGAAATGTAATTGAGGCAGGAAGACAGGGTGAGATATGTTCCAAAAAGCTTCTGGTTAGTTTAGAAAATTTAGGTTTTAAATTTGGCAGGTTAAAGAATTATACCGCTCCTCTAATAGATAGAAAATCAATCAATGTAAAAGTTTTAGAAAAACAATCATATGACAGGCATCCTCAAATGTTTTCATATGAAAATAATTTTGATGGGAGAAGCCAGTTATATAGTTATATAACCAATGCTGGTAAAGACTGTACCAGATATATTTTAAAAAGTATAAATAAAAAAGAAGTTAATAGTTGTCAAATTAAATCAGAAACAGCAGAGGACGGCTTTCCGGTTGAGGATAAAGTTTTAAAGGTTGAAGATAAAAAAGGTTATATGATTTCTATACTTCCAGTAGGCAGGGATACAAATGAAGTATACCTGAGGGGGCTTGAAACTGCATTATCCGAAGAAATACAGGTTGGAATGTTAAAAAAAATTAAAGGTTTTAAGGATGCAGAAATAACAAGGCCTGGCTATGGTGTAGAGTATAACTATTTATTGCCCTTTCAATTAACCGGTAACCTGGAAAGTAAAAAATTTAAAGGGATTTTTTTTGCCGGTCATATAAATGGAACAAATGGTTACGAAGAATCTGCAGCGCAGGGAATAGTTGCAGGATTAAATGCTTCTAGAAAGTCAAAAAATCTTGATAGTATTATTATAAGAAGAGAAGATGGATACATAGGCGTGCTTATTAGCGATTTGGTAGTTAAGGGTGTAAATGAACCATACAGGATGTTAGTCTCTAGAAATGAATATAGTTTTTACCACAGGCATGATAATGCTGATATAAGGATGCTAAAATTTTTAGAAAAATTACGAAATAAAGATAAGGCAATAAAAATCATAAAAAAATATAAAAAAACAGGGATCAATGTTTCACGTGAAACATAAAATCATTTATTGGATAGGTTAAGAAAGTAAAAGTAATATGGATTATGACGTAATAGTTGTAGGTGCCGGACATGCGGGCTGTGAAGCAGCCCTGGCATCAGCAAGATTAGGATTAAAAACTCTAGTTTTAACCATTAATGTGGATAAAATTGCTTTAATGCCCTGCAACCCATCAATAGGTGGATTGGGGAAAAGCCAGCTTGTTAGAGAAATAGATGCAATTGGCGGACAGATGGCAAAGACTACTAATAAAACTCTAATACAAATTAAAATTCTAAACATAAGAAAAGGGCCAGCAGTCCAGGCTCTCAGAGCTCAAATAGATAAAAAAGAGTATGAAATCGAAATGAAGAGAGTCCTTGAGAATACTAAAAATTTAACTTTAAGGCAGGGTACAGTGGATAAAATATTGGTAAAGGATGGTGCTGCAGTTGGTGTAGGGATAGAAAGCGGTCTATTATTTGGTGGGAAAGCAGTAATAATAACCACAGGTACTTTTTTAAGGGGAAGAATAATCATTGGTGAAAAGGATTATCCAGCGGGGCGTATGGGTGAGTATCCTGCAATAAATTTAACAAAAAATTTAATCGGTCTTGGTTTCAAAATAAATAGATTTCAAACAGCAACTCCTCCAAGGGTCGATAAAAGAACAGTAAACTTTTCAAAAACGGAGGTGCAGTATGGAGATAAGCAACCCTTAAGCTTTTCTTTTTGGGACGAGGAGAAGATTTACCAGAGCATTGAGTGTCATTTGACCTATACTAATGAAAAAACTCACAAAATCATAGCAGAAAACATAGAACAATCTCCTATAAAGTCCGGGATGGTTAATACACATGGTCCAAGACATTGCCCATCTATTGATAGAAAAGTAATTAATTTCCCCGAAAAGAAAAGGCATCCGGTTTTTATTGAGCCTGAGGGTACTTATACTAACGAAATGTATCTCCAGGGGCTTACTACCAGTATGCCTGTGATAATACAGCAGAAGATAATAAATACTGTAGAGGGACTGGAAAACGCAAGGATAATAAGACCGGGTTACGCCGTGGAATATGACTATATAATTCCCAGTCAATTGAATTTTACTCTGGAATCAAAAATAATAGAGAATTTATATTTTGCAGGTCAGATAAATGGCACTTCAGGGTATGAGGAGGCAGCCGCTCAGGGTTTTATTGCAGGAGTAAATGCAGCACTGAAAATAATGAATGAGCAGCCATTAATACTAACCAGGGATAATAGTTACATAGGAGTTTTAATAGATGACCTTCTTACTAAAGATCTTATGGAGCCTTATAGGATGTATACTTCAAGAGCAGAATATAGACTGGTGTTGCGCTCTGATAATGCTGATATAAGATTAAGTAAATTTGGAAATGATATTGGGCTCATAACTAATGAGCAGTATAAAAGGGTAGTCAAAAGAGAGAAAGAAATTGATAGATTAATATCTAAACTGAAAGCCAGCAGTTTAAATCCTGACAGGGGTAATAATATTATTCTGGAAAAAATGGGTACGAAACCCATTGACACTCCTTTAAGCATATACAAGCTTTTAAAAAGACCCGAGGTTAATATCTCTGATGTAATAGATTTTACCGGTGATAAAAGAGATAATTATGATAGAATAATTTTAAAACAGGTAGAAATTAAAATAAAATATGAAGGTTATATAAATAGGCAATTAAGCGAAATTAAGAAATTAGAGAGCCTGGAAAAATATTATCTTACCCGGGATTTAAACTATTTTAAAATAGTTGGGCTGACTTATGAAGCACAAGAGAAGCTTACAAAAATTAAACCGAATACCCTGGGGCAGGCTTCAAGAATTGCGGGGATATCGCCTGCAGATATATCAATACTCATGTTGAACCTAAAAGGGAAATTAAAAGCAAGGATTTAAATTTGGATATTGATAACATTTTAAAATTATCGCTAAAAGAACTTGGTATTAATTTTTCTAAAGCTCAGTTGAGTCTTGTAAAAGAGTATCTGAATTTAGTTTATAAGCATAATAAGGAATTTAATCTTATTGGCACGAAGGATAAGGAGGGGATACTTATAAGGCACATCCTGGACTCTATTTCAATATTGAAATATAAAAAATATCTTTTCTATAATACAGGTAATGTAGAAAAAGTACTCGATGTGGGAACAGGTGCAGGATTACCCGGGGTAATGCTTTCTATTTTTTTAAGTGATAAATTATTTTACCTGCTGGATAAAACATTAAAGAAAATTAATTTCTTAAATTTATTGGTTAAAGAGCTAAAACTAGAAAATATCAGGATAATTAGAGGAAGAGCCGAAGAGCTGGCAAAAGAAAATTTATACAGGGAAAATTTTGATATTGTTTTAGCAAGAGCTGTCGCAAGTTTTAATATCCTTAGTGAATTAATAATTCCATTTTGCAGAATAAATGGTAAAATTATATTCTATAAGAGTAAAAAAATATTTAATGAACTGGCGGCCCATAGGGAAGTTATTTCAAAGTTAGGGGGGAAGGTAGATAATTTGTTAGAAGTCAAGGTTCCATATCTGGATGAGTACAGGGCTTTTCTAATAATCAAAAAGGCGAAAAAGTCTCCGGATATATACCCCCGGAATTTCAAGAAAATAAAAACCCAACCTCTGTAAGAGAGACACTGTTTAATATATGCTAATGTGCAATAGATTAAATGTATAAATGAGGAGTGAAGCAGTTTAATAAATGAAGTTTTTAGATATGATACTTAAAAATAAGAAAACTGGTGAATTTTCCAACAAAAAACATCTGGAAAGGATAATTGCAATTACAAACCAAAAGGGAGGAGTAGGGAAAAGCACCACCGCAGTAAATGTTTCAGCTTATTTAAGCTCTTATGGTTATAGAACATTACTTATAGATCTTGACCCGCAAAGTAATTCAACAAGCGGACTGGGTAAAAATCCGATGGATGTTAAGCAGTCAATTTATGATATCCTTATCAATGACAGGGAACCCGATGAAATAATATTAGATACTTCATATAAAAACCTCAAGATTCTTCCATCTTCCGTACAGCTTGCTGGAGCAGAAGTAGAATTAGTTTTAAGTTTTAAAAGAGAGTTTAGATTAAAGGAAGCAGTAAGTAAAATTGAAAAGGATTATGATTTTATTTTGATTGACTGCCCCCCGTCACTGGGGCTTTTAACCATTAATGCGCTGACAGCAGCAAAGGAAGTTATTATACCAATACAATGTGAATACTATGCTCTAGAAGGGCTTGGTCAGCTTTTAAGTACCATAAACCTGGTTAAAAAGAATCTAAATGATGAATTGAAAATAAAAGGAGCCATAATGACCATGTATGATCCAAGGATAAAGCTGGCCGGGCAGGTAATTGAGGAAGTTAGAAATTATTTTTCAGAAAAAGTATACAAAACGATTATTCCTAGAAATGTAAGGCTCAGTGAAGCACCAAGTTATGGTAAACCTATAATGGAGTATGATCCTGATTGTAAGGGAGCAGAAGCTTACAGTAATTTTACAAAGGAAGTGATAGATAATGGCTAGAAGAGGTTTAGGTAGAGGGCTTGGCGCATTAATTCCAAGCATAGACAGGCCTTCTGAAAGTGAATCAAATGCAATTGTTGAGTTGCCATTAGATAAAATTATTCCAAACAAAAATCAGCCGAGGAACAGATTTAATGAGGAGTCACTGGCCGGGCTTGCTGAATCAATAAAGGAATTTGGAGTTATTCAGCCCATAGTGGTCAGAAGACTGGATGGGGAAGAAAAGTATGAAATTGTTACTGGCGAAAGAAGGTATAGGGCTATTAAAAAAATTGGTATTAATACCATCCCCTCTATTGTGGTTAAGGATGTTGACGACAGATCTTCACTGGAAATGGCTCTTATTGAAAATCTTCATAGAGATGATTTAGGACCCATGGAAAAGGCTTATACATTTAAACAACTCATAGATGAATTTAAAATTACCCATGAACAGCTTTCAAAAAGGATTGGCAAAAGTAGGGTATCAATAACCAACTCGCTAAGGCTGCTTTCCCTTCCCCCGGAAGTTCAAAAATTGATAGATGAAGAAAAAATAAGCGAGGGACACGCCAGGTCAATACTTGCAATAGAAGGAAAAGAAGAAAGGGTAAAAATTGCAAACCTTATTGTTAAAGATGGGCTGAGCGTAAGGGATGTGGAAAGAATAGCAAGTAAGAAGAGAGAGCCTGCTGGAGACAAAGAAGCTAAAAAAGTCCTACAGTTCAGCAAACTTCCGGAAATATCCCAGAGAATGTCCGAGTATCTTAGTGCTCCTGTGAAAATAACAATGGGCAGAAAAAAGGGAAAGATCGTAATAGAATTTGGCTCCATAAGAGATTTGGAAAGAATAGTAGGTAAAATAGTTGAATAGAAAACCAGATTGGCTTAAGAGAAAGGTCAGCCTAAATAGTTTGAATATTAATCGGGTCAGAAACCTCATTTACAGTTCACATCTAAATACTGTTTGCCAGAGCGCGAAGTGCCCAAACATTTTTGAATGTTTTGGTAAAAAAACTGCAACCTTTATGCTAATGGGAAATATCTGCACCCGGAATTGCGGTTTTTGTGGTATAAAATCCGGGAAACCTGAAATATTAGATGAGGATGAACCTTCCAGGGTTGCAAATGCGGTAAAAGAAATGGGATTGAAATATGTAGTTATTACTTCGGTAACCAGGGATGATCTGCCCGATGGCGGGGTTTCTCATTTTGCAAAGACTGTAAGTGAAATAAACAGGCTAAATTTGGAGTTAAGAATAGAGTGCCTGATCCCTGATTTTAAAGGAAATGTTAATAATCTGGAAATCCTTCTTGCGGAGGACCTGGATGTATTGAATCATAATATTGAGACGGTTAAAAAAAATTTTAGTAAAGTTAGAAAATATGCAGATTATGAAACTTCACTTAATATATTAAAATCAGCTAAATCATTAAAGCCAGATATTTATACAAAATCAGGATTTATGCTGGGTTTGGGAGAGGGCAGGAAAGAAATAGTGGAATTACTATCAGACTTAAAAGAGGTAGATTGTGATATTGTTACCATAGGCCAATATCTTAGACCTTCGGGGTCAAATCTTCAGGTAAAGAAATATTATAGACCTGAAGAATTTAAAAGCATAAAAGAACTAGCAGAGGATTTTAATTTTAAAGCCGTAGCCAGCGGGATATTTGTAAGATCTTCTTATGGCGGGGGTATTATATTGGACGAAATTTTAAATAAAAAAAATAATAATTTATGATTTAAATTGTAAATAGCTTAATTATAAGAATCTACTGAATGTTGCCAAACATTATGTATTCTGCCAGAAGATAAATATTTATGCATTTTTGTTTTGTAGAAAAAAGATTTAATTGGTGATATATTTTTTTGTTTTTTGAAATAAAGGAGGAGAATAGAATGATAGAGGCATATATATTAATGAAATCTGAACTTGGTGAGCAAAGTGAAGTTTACACTAAAATTTTAAAAATAAAAGGTGTAAAATCTGCAAATACCGTAATAGGCCCATATGACCTCATTATATTTATTGAAAGTGCGGATTTGGATACATTGGGGAGAACAGTAATTTCAAAAATCCAGAATTTAAAAGGTGTTAAGGACACCACGACTTGTGTAGTGATAGAACCAATATAGAATTTCTATAAGTAAAATAATTTTGTAATTTTTTAATGTATGGTAGTATGTTTTAAGGTTGTAATAAAGGGTAAAATAAAAAAAATTAATATGGAGGTATAAAAATGAAGTTTGCTCCTAAAATAATTATCGGGGCAGTGGTATTAATTGTAGTATTAATACTGGTTTTAAACATTTTTATTATAGTCCAGGCTGGGAATGTAAGGGTGCTTACCCAGTTTGGTAGAACTGTGGGGGTCACCTTTACTCCTGGATTACATATAAAAGCACCATTTATCCAGAATACGGTAAACTATTCCACCAGGCAGGTAACTTACGAAACAAGTGATTTCCCGGAAACCAGCCGGTCTAATTATCCTGATTTTACGGTTGATACAACTTCTTTAGACGGACAGCAGATACAATTAAAGTATACCATCAGGTTTTCTATTGACGCTAAACAAGCTGAATGGATATTGAATAATATTGGTACCATGGATAATCTTGTAGAAAAAGTGGTTAAAACGGAGGCAAGATCTTTATCCAGGAATATACCTAAAAAATATACTGCTGCTCAGCTTTACTCAGAACAGGTATTCGATGTTCAGGATGAGATAAGTGAGACTTTAAGACCCGTATTTGAAAAAAATGGAATAATTTTAGATGAATTTTTACTCAGGAAAATTGAATTTACTGAAGA
>JAHIPJ010000024.1 GCA_018894445.1 Actinomycetota bacterium | reverse complement strand
TAACAGATAGAATTAACCCATACAACAAAGCCACTTTTCAAAAGGAAAAATAGCTAAAAAACACTAAAACTAAAGATAATTAAAAAATAAGAAAACATTTGGACTTAACTGCAAATTAAAGTATATTATATATAACTAATTATAAGTAATTCTCTTTCGGCCAAGAGTGTTATATTTTAATCTAAAGTAACAAAAATGAAAATAGCAATTACAGCAGATGTGCATTTAAAAACAAAAGAAAAATCTCCTGAAAGGTGGAATGCATTATCAAATATCGTTGACAAGATACTTTCTGAAGATATTAAAACACTAATTATTGCAGGTGACTTATTTAATGAAGAAAGTCAAAATTATTCTGAGTTCGATGAATTTTGTAAAAATGCAAAATATACCAGCAACCGGATTAAATTCTATATAATTCCTGGAAACCATGACCCATCTATTAAACAGCAGTATTTCACTTCAGGCAATATCAGAGTCTTCAGTAAATCTGAAATTATTAAATTAGCAGAACCACCCACTACCTTCCTTTTCATACCTTATCTACCAATTAAGTCTATGGGAGAAATTTTAGCAGAATGCAAGGAAAACCTACCCAAACTCTGGATTTTAATTGGCCATGGTGACTATATGGCGGGTTTGCGTGAAACAAATCCCTACGAACCTGGTATTTATATGCCTCTAACCAGAAATGATATCCAGTACTATAACCCTGCTAAAATCATACTTGGTCACATACACAAAAAAATAAATTTGGGCAAAGTTTATTATCCTGGATCACCCTGTGGTCTGGACATAAATGAAACTGGAAAAAGGAGCTTTTTAATCGTAAATACAGATACCTTAGAAGTAGTTGAAAAAGTAATCGACACTGACTGCATATTCTTTAATGAAACTTTAATTTCCTTACCCACTACCAATGAATTTGAATATATAGAAAGAAAGATACAAGAAATGGTCAGAAAATGGAATATAGGTAAAAATGAGGCACCAAAAGTAAGAATTCGTTTAAAAATTAAAGGATATACATCTAATAAAAATAAGCTTCTTGAAATAACTAAAAAAACACTTAAAAATTTTACTTTTTATAACCATCAAGAACCTGACCTGACTGAAGTATCAATATTTAATGACCCGGAAAGAATAGCTATCGTAGAGAAGATGAGAGATGAAATTGAAAAACTTAAGTGGGATAATAAAATTACCTCAAAGGAAGATATTTTAGAAAAAGCTCTTCATATAATTTTGAAAGAATAATTATATTACAGGAATTAAGAATTTATGGGAATTAGGATTGATAAAATATCAGTAAAAGATCTGGGGCCAATTAAAAGTTTTGTAGCTGGGTTTGGAATATTTAATCTTATATACAGTAGAAATGAGAAGGGAAAGACTTTTCTTACTGAATTTATAATTCGCTCTTTATTTAAGAATATCAACCGGTGGAGATACTTGAGAGAAGGAGGGAAAGGAAGAGTTACTATCAGCGGCTTAGAAGAACAAACGATTGATTTTTCTCCTTCCTCTCAGAAAAAATTAGAAGATTATTGGGAAAGTAGTGAAAAAGGACTACCTATGTCAATAGCAAAACTCCTGGTAGTAAAAGGTGGAGAAGCTGGAATAGAAGATGATGAAGGTATAAGTAAATTTTTAATCAAAGAAGTATTATCTGGCATAAATATCCTTGATAAGATTGACAACGACAATAATATTTCAATAACTGTAAAGTCAGCAGAGATCACTAGCAGCCAAATCAGCAATATTCCGCGGCGGGGTGAAGGAAAGCAGTACAATGACTCTAAAGATGAACTGGAGAGTATTGATAAACAATTCGAAGACATAGAATCCGAATACACTCAAGGGATATTGAAAACTTACAAGATAGAAGAAAAAACTCTACAAGATAAGTTAGCACACCTTGACAAAGCAAAAAGACACCAGGCTTATCTAATTTCAGAGAGAATCAAAGAGTTAGATACAAAGCTAAATAATATTCCTGAAGATGAATTAAGCAACTTAGAGAATGAGCTCTATCTATACAAAAGTGAAAAAGAATCCTATAAAAATTCAGAAGAGAAACATAAAAGCGCTCTTAAAGAAAGTAAGGACTTCAAGTGGCTGGAAAGTGCCCTGCCTTACTACAAAGATTTATCATCAAAAATTATAAAAAAACCCGGTAAATCCTTACTTTTCGTATGTGGTATTTTAGCAGTTACCGGCATAGCCACTGCAGTAGCTTTAATTTTTTTTCACCAGAAAATTTCTACTACTGCATGGACTGCATATTTAGGAATTATATGTTTTTGTTTTTTGGGCTTATTAGTATCTTCTCTTACATATATCAAAAAATTCTATAATTTTTCAAAACAGGCAGGGCAAAATGAAGAGCTAGATAAAATTAAAGGAGAATTTAAAATTAGGATTGGTAGGCAGCTGACAGACATTG
>JAHIPJ010000023.1 GCA_018894445.1 Actinomycetota bacterium | reverse complement strand
TTTGAACTAAAAAAACTTAGCATTTCAAAACTTAAATTTGAATTGCCGGAAATGATTGATACCCTGATCCGTTATAAAGAAAAAGGCAGCTATTCAGGAATGAAAGAAAATAATCCTGAAATTTTGATTGAAGAAATATTAAAAGGGCTTGGTATCCCTTTTGAGAAAGGTGATCTTAGTGAATTAATTGATAATGCACCCGATAGTAAAAGAACGATGGATTTTATTATCCCAAACAAGAAAAACCCTTTAATTATTGCCGAGAGTTCATTTTTGGCAACAACTTCATCGGGACAGGGTGATAAATCCAAAACTGAAATTTCTATTGACGCCTTAATTAAATCACATTATCCCAAAGCAAAATTTATTGGTTTTGTAGATGGAATTGGTTGGTATGTTAGAAAAGGCGATCTAAAAAGAATGGTTAATGCTTATGAAGAAGTTTTCACTTTCCACAAAGAAGAATTAAAAAGGTTTGAAAAACTTTTAATCGATACCTTTCTAAATAAGTAAAATATGTTGGATAAATATCTTAACAAAATTATTAGAGGCGATTGCTTGGAAATATTAAAAAAAGTTCCCGATAATTCGGTGGATATGACTTTTGCTGATCCGCCATTTAATTTAAAGAAAAAGTATAATGGCTATAAAGATAGTTTAGAATTTCGGGAATATCTTGAGTGGTGTGATAAATGGATCAGCGAAATGGTTAGAGTAACCAAGCCTACCGGATCAATTTTTGTTCACAATATTCCGAAATGGTTATCATTTTACGTTAAAATTTTGAATGAGCATGCTAGCTTTAAACATTGGATAGCATGGAACGCACCCACATCTCCAATGGGCAAGAGCTTACAACCTGCTCATTACGGGATTCTTTTTTACGTAAAAGAACCTAAAAAAACAAAAATTTACGAGATAAGGATGCCGCATGACAGAGAGAGAAAGTCTATGTATTTAAGAAAAGATTATGGCGGGAAAAAAGCCGGCCTACATCCGTTTGGACCACTTGTATCTGATGTATGGACCGATTTACATAGGATTAAACATAATAAATATAGAGATGAGCATCCTTGCCAATTGCCCGTGCCTTTGTTAGAGAGATTGATTCTTATGACCACGGATGAGGGCGATGTAGTCCTAGATCCATTTATTGGAACCGGAACTACAGCAGTTGCGGCTAAGAAACTAGGTAGAAAATACATTGGAATTGATCTTGATCAAGAATATAAGCAAATTAGTGAATCTAATCTTAATAAAGTAAGTTCGGATTCAAATATCGGAGGTAAATGGGTAAGTTTTTATCTCGGAGAAATAAGAACTCTAAGAAATGAGGATTGGGATGCGTTATCTAAGCATTTTGAAATACCCAAAAATCCTAAAGATATAGATTTTATTAAAATTAAAGTTTCTAAAAATTCAAGTAAAAAATAATTATGAGTGTAATTGAAGAAGCTAAAAAATTGATAGCGGGGTTTCGGAGTAAACACGTCACCGATCTAGAGAAAATTCCCGCGATGAGCGAAAAGTTGCGAGAAGTTTGTGGAAAGATTGAACGAACTTGGAGCGGTTCCTTTGCTGGTTGGCACGGCAAGATGTATTTTCGTAATTTTCAAATCCCATCAATTTATGAGCGTTTTAGCGGTGAATGGGGCAGTATAAACGGAATACCTGACGGTTGGGAAGAAAAACAACCAGAAGAAGTAAGTGCGAAAATTGAAGAGTTGGTAGGTGATGATTTTTCTGTAAAAAAATTTGAAGATAGTATAAAAAAGTTTAGAGAAGAATCAGAAGTGCTCAAGAACGAGATAGCAATTTCTTTTTCTTCCTTTAATTTTGATGCCGACATGGCAAAAGAAAAGGACATATTTACACAAATAGAAAGTTTTGAGTTTGGAAAAACAAAAGGAGAATACATAAACGATAGATTACCAAAAACTATGATGTCTAGAGATACAGAAGCACTTAGACAAGGCACGTGTATCGCGTCATGGCTTTACTATGAAGGGGTGGCATTAGAAGCTAAAAGCGTTTGCGAAGCAATAAATAATTTTCTTAGTCTTTCAGATCGGTTGATGAGGCAGATAGAGATTAGAGTCAAATCTGGCACTTCAACGGCTTCTGCAAAAGTAAATCATCTAGCAAATTTACACTCCGATATTTACAGTAAATGTCGTGAATTATATGAAAAAGGTGCGTATGCAGAAGCCGTTGAGAAAAGTTTTAAGGTTGTTCGAGATAAACTAAGAAAACTAACCGGACACGAAACGGGATCAGAAGCGTTTGGAAAAGGTAAGCTACATATCAAAGGAGCGGCGGCACAAAATGTAGATCAAGATTTCAACGAAGCAGTTAAATTTTTAACTATGGCGATTGATCGTTTTCGTAATGAGAAAAGTCATACCTCTGACGCAAAAATAGATGATCCAGTCCGTGCTTACGAATACTTGAGGTTAAGTAGTCTCGCAATGAATTTACTTGAAGATACAGAGATTTTGTCCTAATATTTAGTAAAGACCGCCGAAAAATCCGCCCGCCTGCTTCCGTTCCCGTTCCGTTTGGGGGTTTTGCTCAAAAAATGTTCGAACTTCGTCCAAAAAACACCGCCATAAAGCTACTAAGGTCTGCAAAGATTGATGAAGTTTAACTGTGTAAAATATGCCACAAGTGCATATTTTACGGGATTCGAAAAGACGGACCGAGTCGAAATTTTTTACTTTCCAAAATAAGGTCAATAAATGCTAACTATTTACTTCCCCTCTTCTAATAATTCAAAAAATGTTTCTACTAATTTGGGGTCAAACTGGATTCCGGAAAATTTTATTGTTTCCTTTTTTGCTTTTTCTTCTGTCATCTTATTTCTATATGGTCTATCGCTTGTCATAGCATCATAGGCATTAATAAGAAATGATATCCTGGACAATACTGGAATCTCTTCACCCTTTATACCTCTTGGATATCCCTGACCATTATACCATTCATGATGAGAGAGTATAGACTCCGAATTGCTTCATTTAAAAAGTACTCCAAACAGTATACAAAATAAGGTAAAAAAGATATACTTTTCCAAGGCTAAAATTTGAAAAGAGCCGGTAAGTAATTATTAATGATGGAAGGAAGTTATGGTAGAGAAATATACAGAAAATACAAAATTATCAGAAGTATTAAATTCACCTGAAGCAAGTAAAATTATCGCTAAGTATAAGCTGCCCTGCCTGCATTGTTCGATGGCTGCATATGAGGCAGAGATATTGACGCTTGGCCAGGTTTCTAAAATTTATGGTATTAATATTGATGAACTGCTGAAGGAATTAAATGAAGTTTCCTGATATAGTTAAAACTGCTACATTTTAAAAATGGATATATTTTTATTATAATAATATACAGTAACTGTAATTCTTCTATTTATGCTCATAAACTTTATGGTTAAGAATAATGAGCGCCTGTAGCTTAATTGGATAGAGCAGTGGACTACGAATCCGAAGGTTGGGGGTTCGAATCCCTCCAGGCGTACCAAGTTTGTATACGTAAAACGTTGCGTACGGTAGAGGTAGTTAGTGGAAACATGCCAGTGGCATGTTTTCTGGATTCGAAAGAGCGGACTGAAGCGACAGCTGAGGGAGCTCGCGGCTCTGCAGCGAACGAAGTGAGACGAAAGACCGAATCCCTCCAGGCGTACCAAGTTTGTATACGTAAAACGTTGCGTACGGTAGAGGTAGTTAGTGGAAACATGCCAGTGGCATGTTTTCTGGATTCGAAAGAGC
>JAHIPJ010000022.1 GCA_018894445.1 Actinomycetota bacterium | reverse complement strand
TGTCCTCCGGCTAAGGCTTTCATGGCGTATAAACCTTTTCCTGCCTTATACGCCTCTGATATTGCTTTAATCATATCCTCAGCACTACCGCCTACAATACCAATACCAAGTTTATTAATGATAGGAAATATAATATCGATTTCTTTAATTTCTGCGGCTCGTCTAACTATTTCAACCGCATGAGTTGAAATTCCGATTGCCCGAATAGTTCCCTTTGCTTTATAATCATTCAAACATTGTAATGCCCCCGCCCTTTCTTCAAAGACAGAGGGAGTAACTCTGGCTGCATGTAAAAGAAAAATATCTATATAGGTCCGTCCCAAGGATTCAAGCGCATCTTTTATGCTTTGTCCCATCTCTTTATATGTTTTGGCGCTGGATTTAGTCGCAATAATCACTTTATCATTATAGCCTTCCAAAGCTTTTCTAATATGGGGATAAGTTTTATAAGCTTCTGCCGTATCAATAAAATTAATGCCCCTCTCCAGGACGGCACGAATAAGTTTTGCCCCTTTTTCAACAGATATATTTGCTTGCAAAGGCCCTATAGGCAACACACCAAAACACATTTCTGTTACAGAAATTCCTGTTTTTCCCAAAGAATACTTTTTCATATTTTATAAATCCCCTTCTTTTAAAGTTAAATAAAGAAATATTTTTGAACTGTAATTAGTTATTATAATAAATTACTTGATTGGCTTTTGTCCAACAAAAAAATGGCTTATCCTTAGATGCCCGAATGGGTGAGGCTTTTTAAAGCAAAATGGCGATATTGATTTTTCCTGTTTCTCCTAACTCATTTGATACAATCTCACATTTGGTTCTAAAAAGACAGGCAATCTCACCGGGCACTTTCGACCTGTATTCGGTCAAGGCATAATAATTTACTTGGCCTTTGGCAATTACCAGATCGGCAGTCTGAAGTTCCCGTTTTAGTTGGTCAGACATTTCATTAAGAGAAATACCCAGTGTGTCGGGTCCGGCTAAAATAATTTTCGAAGCAGCCTCTTGGAGGCCTACCGTTTCTCCGTCTTCTATAGTGGCATCACTGGTTATAGGTCCTCCCCTTAAAGCAGAAGTTACTGAAGTTCCATATCTTTTGAGCTCTTTTATCAAAAGCAATTTCACCCACGTTATCATGAATATAAAGTATTTTGGACGAGCTTTTAACTATCTGGAAAATTTCAGCCCTCTGGTCTATTCTTAAGCCCTCAGAAACACAGCCCCGAAGTTCCTCTATTATTTCAGCCATTTGAAAACCATAACCGGTTCCAACTGTTCGAAAATCCAAATGATTGCTGGCAATAGCCCAATTAACCAAAAATGAAAATCTTTCCGATTCCTCCAGTCTTCCTGCTTCTAAGGCAATCTTTTCCGCCATCTCTATTCCAAGCTGATTACACTTGTCTCTTCTTTCTTTAAAAGGAATTTCTATTCCGGATATCTTCTTTAAAATTCTATGAACTTCGGTAATGAAGTAAAAAGGAATTTTATCGGTGGAGAACTCTCGAGCAAGAAATTGAAAAGATTCCTTCAATATCTCCTTTTTGATTTTTTCCTCTAAAGGCACTAACTGCAAAGCACCGCATAAATCGTCTATTATGCAACTTGCACAGTTCAAATGTGTACGCATCGGGCAATTCTTCCTCAAGTATCCAACGCTAATCTAGTAGTTAGTCAGCGAGGAATTTTTAGTTGATAAATAACAAGTTGAAGTTATCGGTTAAAACTCCAAATTACCTTACTAAAAAGTATACCAGGTTATTTTAATTATAACCTAATCTCTACTTTTCTCTACTTTATTTAAAGAAAAATATTATTTAATTAAAATTACCATAATTCTTTTTTGCTGGTAGATACGGCTAGAACTCCTTTTTTTAATAATTCCTCTATTTCTTTTTTATTAGAAATCAGCCCACCGGCAATAACCGGACAGAGTAAATCTTTGTAAATATGTTCAATAAAATAGGGAGCGGCTATTCCGGGTAAAATTTCTACTGCATCAGGCTGGTTATTTTTTAACAGCTGTTCCCCGGTCTTTAAGGCAGCGGAGTCGAGCAAAAAAAGGCGCTGAATAGCAATAAGACCCTCTTTC
>JAHIPJ010000021.1 GCA_018894445.1 Actinomycetota bacterium | reverse complement strand
GTAATAAAGTCCCCCAATGTTACCTTAATAAAGGAAGGGTTTGCAGGACTTGATAAAATTCCTTACGGGCAGTTTGACCTTATAACCAGTCTGGGAAATACACTGCCCATTCTGGGAGACTGCAGGAAGGTAAAGCAGGCTCTTAAAAAAATCAGAAAGAAGCTGTCAGGAAACGGTCTGGCAATAGTTCAATTCTTAAACTTTAACTCCAATGTTCTGGAAGAAAACAGATTTTATACTCCAAAGGTATTTAAAAAAGACGGAAAGACCTATATTTTTATTAAACACTTTAAATACGGAAAAATTAAAACCAGGGTGGACTTTATAATTACTGTAATTTATAAAAATAAGGTGGAGGATTTTTTTATAAACTCTTCTTTTCTGTGCACCTTAAAAGTAAATTTATTTTTGAAAATGGCAAAAAATTCAGGGTTTAAAAGAATTGAGCTTCTGGGACCCGGAGGAAAGGAAGTGTTTAACGGTAAGAGAGATATAAGCCTTTATGCATTATTGTACAGGTAAGTGCTATTATATAGATAGTAGGGAAATTATTTTTTTTAATCAATTGGTCGGGGATAGGTATCGGGGATAGGTAATGGATGAGTTAAAAAGATTTGGAGTATCCATAGAAAAAAAACTGCTTCAGAAATTTGATGATTATATTAAGAGCAAGGATTATCAAAACCGCTCTGAAGCTTTAAGGGATCTGATAAGAAAAGAGCTTGTTGACAGCCAGTGGGAAGAAAGCGGAGAGGAGGTGGCAGGAGCAATTATAATTGTTTATGACCATCACCGGAAGGAGCTGATGGACAGTCTTGTAAATATTCAGCATGATTACCAGGATATTATAATCTCCAGTCAGCATGTCCACCTGGATCATAATACCTGCCTGGAAATAATAGTTGTGAAAGGCAAGATTGCCGGAGTGTTTGGACTGGAAGCAAAACTTAAAGTGGCAAAGGGTGTAAAGCACGCTTCACTTGCAAAATCTACACTGGGTAAAGAAATGTAGACTACGCATTTTCCTGTCCATAACGGCAGTATTTAAGAAGCCTGCAGACGGGACATTTCGGTTTTTTAGCCAGGCAGATAGTTCTGCCAAGCTCTATTATTCTATGTGAATAGATGCTCCAGCTATCTTCAGGAACTATTTTCATGAGATCAAATTCAATTTTTACCGGGTCTGAGTTTGTTGTCAGCCCCAGCCTGTTTGAGATTCTCTTTACATGAGTATCTACTATTATAGCCTGCTTGCCGAATATATTTGCCAGCACTACATTGGCAGTTTTTCTTCCCACTCCATGGAGTGTGGTTAAATCTTCAATATTGTCAGGGGTTATACCTCCAAATTTACTGGCTATATCTTTTGAGCAGTTGATTATACTTTTTGCTTTATTTCTATAAAACCCTGTTGATTTTATATCTTCCTGAAGCTCCATCAAGTCAGCCCCGGCAAAATCTTCAGGGATTTTATATTTTTTAAAAAGGGATGGTGTGACTTTATTTACAAGTTTATCGGTGGTCTGGGCTGAAAGAATGGTGGCAATAAGAAGCTCGAAGGCATTTTTATGCTTGAGTGAGGTAGAGGCAGCTTCAGGGTATTCCTGGTCTAAAATATCAAGTATTTTATTTATATTTTTCACTGAAGGTTTATATACAGCTCTGTAAGTGTTATTTTGTTTTTTTATGTTCCTTTTATTTTTCATATTGCTAAATGAGCGTCTTTGATAAATTGTCTTTAAATAGATATAGATTTACTTTGTTTTTTTATTTTTTTTATTCTTTAAATAAATTTCAATTTCCTTTGCGGAAAGGGTATTTGGCACATCTTCTTTTTCCAGCCAGCCTTTCCGGGCAATATTCACGCCAAATTTGTAATCATCTAAATTCTTTAAGCTATGTGCATCAGGGTTTATAAAGATTTTTACCCCCTTTTCTTTTGCATACTTGCACATTCTCCAATCCAGGTCCAATCTGAAGGGACTTGAGTTTAGTTCTATATCCACATCATTTTCCGCTGCTGCATTTATTATCCTTATTATATCCACTCTGTAAGGATCCCTTGCCAGAAGCAGTCTTCCGGTGGGATGGGCTATTATTGTTGTAAACTTATTTTCAATAGCTTTTATAATTCTATCTGTCATCTGCTCTTCACTCAGGTTGAAACTGGAATGGATTGCAGCAATGATGAAGTCAAATTTAGATAAAATATGGTCGCTATAATCAAGACTGCCGTCAAGCAGAATATCTGATTCAATTCCCTTGAATATTTTAAAGCCAGTATATTTCTGATTTAATTTATCTATTTCTTCCAGGTACCGGTTAATATCATCATCCTTTAATCCTCCGGCATATGCGGCAGTTCTGCTGTGCTCGCTTATTCCGGCATACTGGAAACCCATTTTCTGCAGGTAATTACAAGTCTGTTCAATACTGATATTACCATCACTATGTGTGGTATGAATGTGGAATATCCCTTTTATGTCTTTTTCCTCTATCAATTTGGGAAGTGTCTTATTTTTTGCAGCCTCAATCTCCCCATAATTTTCCCTCAGTTCAGGAGGAATCCAGTCCATTGAAAAAAAGTTAAAAATACCAGCCTCATCGGAACATTTAATCAGGTTGCCATTTTTAAAAAGCCCGTATTCGTTCATTTTTATATTATCTTTTTTGGCTGCAGTCCTCATAGCTGTATTATGTTCCTTGCTTCCTGTAAAATGATGAAGTGCATAGGGATATTGAAAGTCATCTACAGTTCTTATATCAACATTAATTCCGGATTTTAACCTGATGCTTGATTTTGTGTCTCCCCTGGCGATTATATCTTCAGCCTCGCTAAGTCCGGTGAAGAAATCCATTACTTTATCCGGGTTGTCTGTGCTTGCAACTATATCTATATCCTTTACTATCTCTTTCTTTCTGCGCACACTTCCTGCAAGACTTGATCTATTGATATACTTGAAGTTTTGTATTTTATTGTGGGTAGCTTCAGCTTCTTCTATAATATTTGCAAAAAGATACCTGCCTTTGTATTTCTTTAAAACCTCAATTCCTTTTAAAATATTTTCCTGAGTTTTTTTACCAAAATTAGGCAGATCTACAAGTCTGTTCTCTATACAGGCGTATTCCAGCTCGCCAGTGTTGCTTACTTGCAGGTTGTCGAATAGGTACTTTATTTTTTTTGGTCCCATAGTAGGAATTGCAAGCATTTCAACAAGCCCCGGAGGAACAGTTTTTTTCAGGTCTTCATAAAATTTTAAGCTTCCGGTATCAACCAGTTCTTTTATACTTTCGGCAATATGTTGGCCTATTCCCTTTATTTTTGTAAGGCCGTCTATTTTTAAATCTCTGCCAAAATCAATATCCGATGCCTCAAGAGAGCGTGCGGAATTCTGGTAGGCTCTGATTTTAAAAGGATTTTCATCCTTTAGTTCCAGGAGCACACTGATTTCTTTTAGAATTTTTATTACTTCTTCCTTATCCATAAAAAAACGAAAGTCTTTAATTCCTTCTCGTTAATGGCACAAAAGATACATCACATAAACCTATTTTTTTAATCCTGGTGCCGTGTTTAATTACCTTATAAAGAGTCTGGCCCCAGCTTGAAGGGCCGACAGGAATCACCATAATTCCGCCATCTTTTAGTTGTTCGATGTATGGTTGTGGAATGTGATCGGGTGCAGCGGTAACAATTATTCTGTCATACGGCGCGTATTTTTCCCATCCAAGGTAGCCATCATGGTTACTCATTTTTACATTTTTATATTTTTTCAATAATTCTTTATTTTCTTTATACAGTGAAGTGATTATTTCCACTGTGTAGACTTCTTTTGTTATTGCAGCAAGTACTGCCACCTGATAACCAGAACCGGTGCCAATTTCTAGAACCTTTTCATTTCCGGTTAGCTCCAGACTTTCAGTCATAAGTGCAACAATATACGGCTGTGATATTGTCTGTCCGAATCCAATGGGAAGCGGTCTATCTTCATAAGCTGAGTTTTTATATGCTTCATCAACAAAAATATCGCGGGGTACTTTTCTTAATGCATCCAGGACCTTTTTATCTTTAATTCCCCTGGAGATAATCTGGTTCTGGATCATATTGTCCCGGAGCAGTTGATATTTCTGTATATCTGAGGATTTGGTATTCTTATTTGCTCTTATCATAACTTGTGGTGTTTTGTGATATAATAACTAGTTTTAAATAGCTCAGTTAATATAATAATTATTATAACATAGAAATATTATAAAATGATTAATTTAAAACTGGCAAATATACTTACAGATATTGCAGAAATTAAAAAATCCAGCCCTGATGATAAAAATATGTCACTGGGTCTCATAATAGCAGCACGAACACTGAGAGATAATCCTGAAAGCATTGAGAAAATCTACAGCAGCGAAAAACTCGGGCGGCCAATAAGCATAGATGAACCGGCATACAAACTTATAAAGGAATATCTGGATACCGGAAGTATCGGATTGTATGAGGAGTTAAAATCGAAGTACTCCGAAGATTTAATAAGGCTG
>JAHIPJ010000020.1 GCA_018894445.1 Actinomycetota bacterium | reverse complement strand
GGCTTAATTAATTGGGATATATCCAGTTTTATTTATAAAAAAGTTTTTTTATCTCTTCATCCAGTACCGGAGTGGGTCCAATTTGTGAGGATACCCATGATCCTAATCTGTTAGCTGAACTACTCATTTCTTCGAGTGTTCCTCCATCAAGATATTTAATTACCACTGCTGCTGTAAAAGCATCTCCTGCACCTACTGTATCGGCAACAGAAATCTTATAACCAGGGTGATCGTAGTAATCACTTTCATCCATAAGAAGGCTTCCATCTTCTCCCCTGGTAAGACATACCAGCTTTATACCGTATTCATTCATAAGCCTCCTGCAAAAATTAATATCATTTTTTTCACTGGAGTAACCCATTAAATTTTTCAGTATTCCAAGTTCTTCTGTATTTAATTTTAATATTGTTGCAAGCTCCAGTGATTGAACAATTGTTTTAAGGGAATAGAAGTTTTGCCGCAAGTTTATATCAAATACCTTAATAGTACTGCTCCGTGCCATTTTTAAAAAATCTATAATAGTCCTGCGGGACTTTAAAGACCTTTGTGCCAGCGTACCAAAACATATAACATCGGCTTCTTTAGCAAGCTTTTTCCATCTATCACTAAATTCTAAAAAGTCCCAGGCAACATTTTTATTTATAATATAATCCGGTTGTCCATTATCATCTATTTTTACATCAACCGTCCCGGTCGGATGTTCGGAATCAATTTGTATAAAATCTCTACATAGGCTCAGCTTAGCCAGAAAGTCCAGAATCTCCTTTCCCATAAGATCATCTCCAACTCTACTGGCAACTAATCCATTCTGTCCTAATTTTTTAACAAAATAGGCAAAATTAGCCGGAGCCCCACCCAACTTTCTACTATGCGGAAAGACATCCCATAGTACTTCTCCAATACCTACTATTTTATAAGGCACTACTATCCCTCCTGCGGAGATAGAATACAATAAAAATGATTAATGACAATTTAAACTTTAGAAGCTCTTGCTATCGCACCGTTTGCTTTATTATTTAAAACAACTACATCATAAGTACCTTAATATATTGAATAAATAATCCACAAACTACCTTTCTAGAAAATCTCTTAAAGCTTTGCTTCTATTTGGGCTTCGTAATTTATTTAGAGTTTTAAATTCTATTTGTCTAATTCTTTCTCTCGTAACACCAAATTCCCTTCCAACCTCTTCTAGTGTTTTTGGCTGGCCATCATTTATACCGAATCTAAGCTCTATAATTTTTCTTTCCCTATAATCTAATGTATTAAGTGTCTCTTTTAGCTTATTTTGAAGCATCTTGAAAGATGCAGCATCTGAAGGTGCTTCTACTTCCGAATCCTCTATAAAATCACCAAGGTGACTGTCACCTTCTTCACCTATTGGAGTTTCAAATGAAATAGGGTGCTGGCTTATTTTAATTATTTCTCTTACCTTATTAGGGGTAAAATCCATTTTCTCTGAAATCTCTTCAGGTGAAGGATCTCTACCAAGTTCTTGAAGTAGCTGCCTTTGAACCCTTATCAATTTATTAATGTTCTCTATCATATGGACGGGGATTCTGATAGTTCTAGCCTGATCAGCCATAGCTCTTGTAATAGCTTGTCTTATCCACCAGGTTGCGTATGTAGAAAATTTAAAACCTCTCCTGTAATCAAATTTCTCTACCGCTCTTATCAGTCCAAGATTACCCTCCTGTATAAGGTCTAAAAAAAGCAGACCCCTTCCAATATACTTTTTGGCAATGCTTACCACCAATCTCAGATTCGCCTTTACCAGCAATTTTTTTGATACAGGATCTCCAGCTTCAATTCTCTTTGCAAGTTGCACTTCTTCAAAAGCGGTAAGTAGTCTTATTTTACCAATCTCTTTAAGATACATTCTTACCGGGTCATTAGTAGGATACTTTATAGTAAGATCCGGTCTCCTTTTTAATAGACCCCTATCTGTTTTTATATTTTGAACTTTGGTATCAATATCTTCATCTTCTTCACTTACAATCTCTATTCCCAGATTCTGAATAACGTCGTAAATATTTTCAATCTGGTCCTTGGACAGCTCTATATCTGAAAGAGTTTCAGTAATTTCCTCTGTGGTAAGCAGACCATCTACTTTACCTTTACTGATCAGCATCTTTACTTCTTCTAATTTAAACTCTAATCCTCTTTTAATTTTTAATCACCCTAATCCTTATAAATAATCTAAACTTTTTGATTTTTGCCCAGTAAAAATTAATATAATAATTTTAAAAAACATATTTAAATAAAATAACCCTTAAAATTTAAAAGTAATTAAAATAATCAGCTTATGAATTTATAATTTAGTTACATAACTTAGATAATGTATAAACCCAAAAAATTACAAAGGCTATCGAATTCAGGATTGTGGATAAAATTGCTTGCAGAATCTTACCATAACTGAGAATTCTAAGAAAACTATCTAAACCTTTTTCTTAATTTTCTTAACTTATAATTAAGATCATCTTTGGGTGTATTCCGGTAATTACCGCTTCTTGTATTTCCACTAAAACTTCTGTTTTCCTGAGGTCTTGCTTCATTTACTAAAAGTTTCCTGTCTTTAAAATCACCCTGGTTAAACTTTTCTATAGCTTTTGCTGCTTCTTCCTCAGTTCCCATTTCCACAAACCCGAAGCCTTTTGATCGACCATCCAGACTTCTAATTACTTTTGCATAAGTTACACTACCTTCACTGGAGAATAGTTCCTCCAGTTCTTTATCTGTAGTAGAGTACTCCAGATTGCCTACATATAGTCTTTTATTCACCTTGTTTTCCTTTCACTTATTAAAAATCATCTTTAAACAAAAAAACAGAAATAGTATAAATAATGCATAAAAATGCTGATTTTAATTTGGAAGGTTAGCCAAAAAAAATTTCAGACTTATCTTATTAACACATTATCTAACAGTGACACTCCACAGAGCAAGCCCTGCGGCTTCTGCTTAGTTTACTAAGCATTCTTTTTCCTGCTTCAATGTCGAAGGCAACCCTTCAACTCCACAGGCATCAATTCCGCTGTGCCCCAGCGTATTTTTTACCGATTCATCCCCGCTGCAAGCAGACGGAGTTTTCCCGGCAACTCTTGAATAACCTTATTATTGTTATTATTATACCATAAAAATATCGGCACGTATTCATTATTATACAATTTTGACTTATCGAGAGATTAAAATAAAATGTAATTGGAAATAAATGTTTTTGATTTGTTATATAAATCAAGGATTATAAAAAGTATCATCTAATTACTATTTTAATTCTGGCATCGGCCAATCATTTATAATGCCTTCTAGAGCAATATTGAGATAATTATTTAATTTATCAATATAAAATTTTTTAATGTAAGAGTTTGGATAATTCATAAAGTTCCTGATCCATTGGCTTCTCTTCTTTTATAGCCTTCTCCAGAGGAACTGATGTTATTGCACCATTTTCCATAACTGCCATCTGGCCAAAATGTCCTTCATGGACTAACTCTACAGCTTTTGCTCCCAGCCTGGTGGCAACAATCCTATCAAAAGCGGACGGTCTTCCGCCTCTTTGCAAGTGGCCAAGTATGACTACTCTGGTTCCATAACCTGTTCTTTTCTCAATTTCCCTGGCAATAACATTGCCTATCCCGCCAAGCTGTACATGGCCAAAACTATCAATTGCACCAGAAGCTGTTACCTGCTCTTCTCCTTCAGCAGGCTTTGCTCCTTCAGCAACTGCGATTATAGTAAAGTCCTTGCCTCTTTCCCTTCTCTTTTCTATAACATTTACAATTTCATCATAGTCAAAAGCAACCTCAGGAATTAAAATAACATCGGCTCCACCGGCAATCCCTCCACTTAAGGCAAGCCAGCCTGAATCTCTTCCCATAATTTCCACTATCATTATTCTACTATGTGAAGATGCTGTAGTGTGAAGCTTATCAAGGCAATCCGTTACAACCTCCAGTGCAGAGTCACTACCTATAGCATAATCAGAATGGGCAATATCATTATCTACAGTCTGAGGAACACCAACACCTTTTATTCCATACTGGGTCAACCTGGTTATAACGCCATTAGTATCATCTCCGCCAATAGTTATTATGGCATCCAGCTCAAACTTTTTTATATTCTCTTTAACCTTTTCAACTCCATTTTCTATCTTGAAAGGATTAGTCCTTGATGTTCCAATTATGGTACCGCCTTCTCCCAGTATCCCTGAAACTGATTCCCTGTCCAGCTCTACTATATTGCCTTTAACCAGACCTTCCCATCCATTTTTAATCCCGATCACTTTATATCCATATTGTGATGCCTTTAGATAAATTGCTCTTATAGCTGCATTTATTGCTGGAGAGTCTCCTCCACCAGATAAAACACCTATTTTCTTTATCATTTTTATCTCCTCCTATAATAAAACAATAATTTATTTGTATTATACAAGCCTCTTATAATAAGATAATAATTTATTTACAATATACGAGCATTATGCTTGCAGTCAAATCAACTTCATGCATAAATTTATAATTAAATATTTTTTAAAAAATCAATCTCTATCAAAATTAAGATTATATTAATTTTTGGCATGTAATCAACTTAATTTTTTAGTTATAATATCATTTACTATTCCGGGATTTGCCTTGCCTTTGGTTTTAGCCATTACTCTTCCGATTAAAAAGCCTATAGCTTTATCCTTTCCCTCCCTGAACTGTTCCACCGCGCCGGGATTATCTTTAATGACCTCTTCAATAATGGCTTCAAGCAAACCTTCATCGCTTATCTGCTCCAGCCCCCTATCTTCAATAATCTTCTGTGGGTTCCCCCCGGTGCTGAACATCTCTTCAAATACTGATTTGGCTATTTTAGAATTGATTTTGCCCTTATCGATTATTTCCAGCATCTTGCAGAGGTTCTCAGGAGTTACCCTGCTATCTTTAATGGTCATTTTTTCTTTATTTAGAAGTGCGCTGAAGTCACCCATTATCCAGTTGGCAATATTTTTAGCATTATTATAATGCCTGCAGCACTGCTCAAAATAATCTGACAGATCTTTATTATTAGCCAGAAAGCTGCTGTTATATTTGGGTAGGCTGTACTGCTTCTCAAATCTTTTAGCTTTTACAGAAGGCAGCTCGGGAATTGTTTTTCTAATATCCTCTATCATCTTATCCTCTATATAAATAGGAACCAGATCTGGCTCCGGAAAATATCTGTAGTCATGGGCTTCTTCTTTAAAGCGGAGGGCTTTGGTGGTTCCTGTTTTGCTGTCATAATGCCTTGTCTGCTGAATTACTTCACTGCCGGCCTCCAGAACTTTAATCTGTCTTTTAACTTCATATTCCAGCCCTTTTTGCAGGAATTTAAAGGAGTTTAAATTTTTAATCTCGTTCTTTGTGCCAATTTTATCTTCGCCTGTTTTCCTTACTGATACATTAGCATCACACCTTAAGCTCCCTTCTTCCATACTGCAATCACTGACATCCAGGAACAAAATTAAATTCCTTAAGACTATCATATATTCCCTGGCTTCCCCGGGCGATCTTATATCCGGCTCCGTAACAATTTCTATAAGAGGAGTTCCGGCACGGTTAAAATCAACTATACTGGCTTCAGATTCACTTATTCTTCCAGTTGTTCCCTTATGCAGGAGTTTCCCCGTATCTTCCTCCATATGCACTCTTGTTATCCCCACTCTCCTTATATAGCCACCTATATCAACATCAAGGTAGCCTCCGACTCCCAGAGGCAGGTCATACTGTGAAATCTGGTAATTTTTGGGCATATCAGGATAAAAATAATTTTTTCTGTGGAATATAGTATATTTTTTAATCTTACAATTTAGTGCCAGGGCAATCTTTACGGCATATTCAATTGCCTTTTTATTTATAACTGGAAGTGACCCCGGATGTCCCAGACATACAGGACAGGTATATATATTTTTCTCCTCACCAAATGAAAGCCTGCACCCGCAAAACATCTTGGTATTGGTATAAAGTTCAACATGGGCCTCTAAGCCTATAACCGGTTCATATTCGTTTTTCATTTCTACAGTCCAGATATAATAGTTATTAATTTAAAAAAACCATTCTTGCATAAGCTGATAAAAACATCTGGTAATCTTTTATAACCCCGGCCTGCCGGTAAAGCCTATTGCCTTCTCCAGGCTGTAAGCTACTTTAAACACATTATCCTCTCTCAATACGTTTCCAATAATCTGCAATCCAATGGGCAATTTACTGTCTGACAGCCCTGCAGGAATTGAAATTGCAGGCAGTCCCGCCAGATTTACCGGTATAGTGCAGATATCCGAAAGATACATAGTCAATGGATCTTCCATCTTCTCTCCAATCTTAAAAGCCGTAGTAGGCGATGTCGGAGAGATCAGAACATCAAATTTTTCAAAAGCTTTTTTAAAATCATTTATAACGAGCGTTCTTACTCTCTGTGCCTTCTCATAATACGCATCATAATATCCTGCTGACAGACAGTAGGTTCCTATCATTATTCTTCTTTTAACCTCATCTCCAAATCCCTCTGCCCTGCTTCTGCGGTACATTTCCCTTAAGGTCCTCGCTTCCACGTTCCTGTATCCATATCTTACTCCATCAAATCTTGAAAGGTTTGAACTGGCTTCAGAAGGGGCGATAATGTAATACACGCTCAGCGCATATTCCAGGCTTGGCAATGAGATCTCTTCAACTATGCCACCCATATCTTCAACCAGTTTGGTGATCCTGTAAACTGCTTCTTTTACTTCCCGGTCGATACCTTCAACCATCAGTTCATTCGGAACCCCGATCCTCATATCTTTTATGTCTGCCTTAAGGAAGCTTTTATAATCCGGAACCTCCACATTTATAGAGGTGGAATCTTTTCTGTCATAGCCGCAGATTATATTAAGCATCGCTGCGCAATCTTCAACATCTCTTGTAAGCGGCCCTATCTGGTCAAGTGAAGATGCAAACGCTACCAGTCCATACCTGGACACCATTCCGTATGTGGGCTTAAATCCGACAACACCGCAAAGAGATGCAGGCTGCCTTATTGAGCCGCCGGTATCAGATCCCAGCGAACATACAGCCTCACCTGCTGCAACACAGACTGCAGGTCCACCGCTGGACCCGCCCGGCACCCTGTCAGTATCCCATGGGTTTTTAACAGTCCCAAAATAGGAGTTTTCATTGGACGAGCCCATTGCAAACTCATCCATATTTGCCTTTCCAGCCAGTATATAATTCCGACTTTCCAGTCTGTCAATTACCGTAGCATTATATATAGGGATATAGTTTTCTAAAATTCTGGATGCACAGGTTGTAGTTATATTTTTGGTACATATATTGTCTTTTATGGCAATTGGTATGCCCATAAAATCTTCTATATCACTGCCGGCGCTTATAAGCTTATCTACTTCCCCTGCCCTGGATAAGGCACTTTCCTTCTCCAGTCTGATATATGAATTTAGCCTGTCCCCAACCTCTTCAATTCTCAAATATACGCTTTCAACAATTTCAGTGCAGGATATCTGTCTTTTTTTCAGCCTGTCTTTAAGTTGGTGAGCAGTAAGATAATGAATTTCCAAAATTTCTCCTTACTAGTTTACTAGTCTATCTTTGGCACTTTAAAGCCATCATTTGCCTCATCAGGGGCATTTTTAAGCGCGGACTCCTGGGTAACTGATTTTTCTGCCATATCCTCCCTGAAAACATTCTTTATATCCAGTATATGTGATGTCGGTGGAATTCCTTCGGTATTTACACTGCTTACATTTGCAACGTGGTCCAGTATCCTGTCCAGTTGAGAGGTAATTTTTTCTATATCCTTTTCACCGAATTCCAGTTCCGCCAGTTCTGCTACATGCTTCACATCATCTTTAGAAATTCTTTCCATAAACTATCCTTTTTTTGAAAATCTTTTGCCGATTCATCCCCACCACAAGCGGACGGGGTTTTCTTGGAGGGTTTTTATAACATTTTAACAAATATTTTTCCCTATTAATACATTTTTATAATTTCCAGCCTCCCAGTAAAATCAATATTAGAATAAGGTTGTACACTCCATGCAAAAAGATTGGCATAAGCAGGGATTTTGTTTTTTCGAACAGATAAGCCAGAAGCCACCCAATAATTATAAGAGGTATGAAACTATATAATTCCAGGTGGACTATGGCAAATAAAAAAGAGGACAAAAGCAGTGCAACATTGACACCCCAGCTTTTCTTAAATGCTGAGTACAAAAATCCTCTGAAAAAAACTTCTTCGCTAAAAGGGGCAATCACCGCCACTACTACAAGCAGGATATTGCTTGATATGCTTCTGTTTCCGACAAGTATTTCAATCTTGCTTTCAGGGTTTTCTATCCCAAACAGTGAATTCATTAAAAACATATACAGGAAGCTGACAAAAAAAATAGCAAGCAGTGAAAGAAAAGAGTACCAGATAGTTTTTGCGATACTGTAATACCTCAAGCCGAGATCCCTTAAATTTGATTTCCTCCTGAATATGGCAAAAAACCAGACCACCCCCAGCATAAGCACTGTCTGAATTCCATATAGCACAGTAAAGCTTGAATTGCTAATATTGGAAGAGTTAAAGAACTGCTCGCCATCCAGTACTTCAAACAATTTTACAGACCCAAAATAAATGCCTACAAGTGCAACCGTCAAAAAAGCCAGTGAGATTACAGCATCAAAGGTATTCCACTTTATATTTAAAACATTGTTCTGTTTTTCAGTTGAATTTGCCTCTTTCAATTTATCACCAATCGTATTTAAAAACTTATAAAAACTTAGTCCTTTATCATTTTCTTAAATTCTTCTTCAGATATTAATCTGATATTATACCTTCGGGCATCGTCCAATTTACTTCCAGGACCCTCGCCCACAAGAACAGCATCGGTACCTCTGCTGACGCTTGAAGTTACCCTGCCTCCAAAATTTTCAATAATCTCTTTAGCCTCGTCCCTTGAAAAATCATTCAATTTGCCGGTAAGAACAAATGTCTTGCCTGCAAAGGCTTCCTTCTTTAAAACTTTTTTTAACTCCGGGCTGAAATTGACTCCGGCTTTTCTTAGTTTCTCTATTACTTTAAGATTTTGCTCATGCTTGAAAAAGAAAATTATACTTTCTGCTATTTTTGGTCCAATCTCCTTTATTTCTTCAATTTCCTCGTATCCTGCATGCATCAAACTGTCAAGGTCCGCAAACACTCTTGTAACCACGTCCGCAGTATGGGAGCCAACATATCTGATTCCCATTGCAAAAAGAAGCCTTGACAATGGTTTTTTCTTGCTTTTCTCTATTGCGCCAAGAAGATTTTTAGTCGACTTTTCTTTAAAATTTTCCAGTGAAAAAATATCATCATACTTCAGGTAATAAATATCCGCTGAATCTTTGATTAACTTTTTATCCAGAAGTTTCTCTACAACAGCCGGTCCGAGCCCCTCTATATCCATGGCTCCCTTCGAGGCAAAATGAACGATCCTCTCGTATTGCTGGGCAGGGCATGCCATTGAAGTACACCGTAATGCCACCTCTCCTTCAGATTTTATAACATCAGACCTGCACACAGGGCACTTGTCGGGCATCCTGAATTCTTTCTGGCTGCCGTCTCTTCTTTCTTTTATAACTTTTACAATTTCAGGTATGACATCTCCTGCCTTATGTACCACCACCCAGTCACCGACTTTGACATCTTTTCTTCTTATCTCATCTTCATTGTGCAGGGTGGCATGGGAGATAGTAGATCCTGCCACTGTTACCGGTTTAAGGACTGCCACCGGAGTTAGTGCCCCGGTCCTGCCAACGCTGACTTTTATATCCAGAATACGCGTGACTTCCTCTTCGGGAGGGAATTTATAGGCAATGGCCCATCTGGGGTTTCTGGAGGTCTGGCCCAGCTTTCGCTGATAGGAAAAATCATTTACTTTTATAACAACCCCATCCGTTTCGTATGGCAGGTCTTTCCGCTTCTCTTCCCAGCTTTCAAGGTATCTTTTAATCTCTTCAAAACCTGCTGTCTTTCTTATATTTGGGTTTATTTTCAGTCCAACCTCCGCAAGATAATTTAACATTTCATAATGGCTTGCAATATCAAGCTCACCTGAAGCCACTGCTCCATATATAAATATATTCAATCTTCTGCTGGCAGTACTTTGGGGGTCTATTTGCCGGAGTGACCCTGCAGCGGCATTTCTGGGATTGGCAAAGGTTGCAAGCCCTTCCTCCTCCCTTTCAGTATTTATTCTTTTAAATTCATCCTTGGCAAGATATACCTCGCCTCTTACTTCCAACCTTGAAGGAATCTTTACACCCGCTTTTTTAAACAGCCTTAAGGGAATTGCCCTTATAGTTTTTAAATTGGAGGTTATATCCTCACCCAGGACACCGTCCCCCCTGGTTGCACCCCTTGCAAATCTTTCATCCTCATACACAAGCGAAACTGCTGACCCGTCTATTTTTAACTCACAAATGAACTCTACTTCATTTTCACCTCTTTCAAGATCCTTATATACCCGGGCAAGGAAGTCTTTCAATTCCTGGTAACTGAATGCATCCTGAAGGCTTAGCATCCTCTCTCCATGCTCCACGGTACTGAAGCCTCCTTCCAGAGGAGCTCCGATTCTTCGGGTGGGAGAGTCCTCACTAATGAGTTCAGGGTATTTTTTTTCAAGCGCTTCAAGGTTCCGCATGAGCCTGTCGTACTGCGCATCGCTTATAATGGGGTTATCTTTAATATAATAGCAATAATTATGCTTTGCTAATTCATTTCTCAAACCTTCCACTATAAGCTTTGCATCATTTTTAATGATATTTTTAATATCTATATTAAGAAATTCTTCTAATTTTGATCTCTTGCTTTTTTCTTCCATTTTTTAGATAGATAGTTTTTTATTTCGCCTGCCAAATTATACAAATTATTCTTCTTCAATTACAGGATATCCTTTGTCTATCCAATCGAGGATACCGCCCATATCATAAATTTGTGTAAAACCATTTTCCACTAAAATATTAGCTGCATTTCTACTTCTAATGCCGCTACGGCAATATGTGATTATAGGTTTATCTTTTGGTAATTCATCTAACCTGCTTTCAAGCTCTGAAACTGGAATAAGTATTGCATCTTCTAAATGACCTTCATTAAATTCTTCTTTGGTTCTAACATCAAGAATAATATAATCCTGGTTATTTTTAATAATCTCATAAACTTCCTCTACTGAAATTGAAGTAACTTCTGCTATTGTTTCATCTTCAGCTATAGATATTTCTTCTTTAGTTTCTTCTTTTGTAAGTGTATCTTCAGTTACTTTGCTTTCCTCACCTACTCCTTCAGTAATTTTACAACTACCGACAATAAAAGAGCTTATAAAAATTATTAAGATTAGAACAATTGGTGCTATAAATAATTTATTTTTTATCATCCTTTACTCCTCTTATCTATACTAAATCGCTTTAACAATGATTATACCTAATAATATAAAAGGAAAAAATAAATTTTTTCTAACAAAAGAAGATTTATTAAATTTGAAAAAATTTCTGACAGGAATTAATCTAGAAATAAAAAATATTGCAGACAAAAGGGGTAAGTTTTCAAAGCTATTAGACGCCTACATTAACTTACCCCACTAAGAGATTTTATCACAAAGTCCTACAAGAATTAAGATTTATTTATTAGACTCATTGGATAAGGTTTGCCACATGTCTTCTGTCGCTCCCGCAACTGTTCTAAAATCCAGATCCTAGCAAGTGTAGTAGGGCCAATACCAAGTTCTTTTGCCACTTGCCTAATTTGTTCCCATTTGTCTGTTGGGAGGCGTACAGGAATCACCTTGTCCATTGCTTTCTTAACCTTTAAATCCACTACCTCATCTGTCTCATTCCATGCATCGTCTTTCTCAATGTTTTTCACTACTTTATCTAAATCACTCATTTTATCTTCCCCCTATCCTCTATCCTCTATCCTCTTCGAACTACCTCATTATAGAGCTGTCGTTCTCTTCTAGTCATTTCCCTAGCCGTTACTATCTTCCAGGCACCATTGCCAAGGTTGACTAACACTACCAAAACATACCGACCCGCTGTTGTCTGGCTGAAAAGCTTGTACAATTCTTCTCTGCTCCTTCTGGTATGCCGTTTTCCTGATAAGCAGGCTTCCTCAACTTCCTCAAAACTAACCCCATGTTTAGATTCAATCTTATCTAGCACATCATCATCAATCTGCAGAGATTCTATTCGCAACACTAAATATCTCCTATGCTTAAAATGTATACTAATCGTATACGCTTGTCAAGACACGAAACCGCTTATCATAAACTTTAATCCAAAGTTACTCTGTTACTTTTCCAAATAAGAATGAGCATATAGTATCTTGTTTGTTAAAATGTCATAAGTTTTTATTGCATTCATTAACTCTTTATCAAGGGGATCGATAATAGCACTGTCAAGGCCATTGCTCAGTAGTATCAGCAGGTATGTCCTGTTAAGAAGACTCTTAAGCCCCGGAGGGGAAGATTGGGAAACATTGCTTAATCCCACAATAGTCCTGGGATCATCAGGCAGTGACATTAATTCCTTAAGCTCCTTAAAAATCTTCAGCGCCTTAATACAATTAAAAACCTGTTCCTGAAGGACTGCAACCGGCAGCACCACAGGATCCAGGTATAAGTTCTCCATTGGTAGGCCATATTCTAAAGCAGAGTTAACTATATTCATAATTATCTCTATTCTGCTATCAACATCCGGTGGCACGCCTTTCTCAGTCAGGGCAATTCCAACAATTTTACTGTTATACTTTTTTGCCAGCGGCATAAGAATATCAAGCTTATCTTTATCTCCGGTAACTGAATTAATCATAGCGGTGCCCTTATGCACTTCCAGACCGGCCTCGATAGCACTTATATTTTTAGTATCCAGAGCGAGAGGTGCGTTCACTTCAGCCTGTATACTTTTTACTATCCACTGCATAAGTTCTTCACCCTTTTTTGTAGCCGGACCAATATTTACATCTATGTAGTCTGCTCCCGCATTCTTCTGTTCTTTCGCCATCTTGATAATAGGTTCAGCATTTCTGTCTTTTACAGCATCTCCTACTACTTTTGACACCACACTTATATTTTCGCCAACGACTAACATATCTTTTCCCCATTCTATAAAAAAATTACAATATAATAATAACTAATTATAACACCACATAAAAATAATTTAATAGAGGTTTAAACAAATAATTTTGATGGAATTTCACCAGGACCGGTCATTGAACGGAAATATTGTTTTATTTTAAAAAAATAAAAAACTAGCCCGGCGCTTAAGAGCTATAATTAAACCATTTTTTGTAAATATCATCATAAGTGCCGTCTTCTTTAATTTCCTCTAAGATTTTATCAACTTCTTCTTTTAAAGCACTTCCTTTAGTAAAAACAATGCCAAATTCTTTATTAGATTTTACAACTTCCAGCACACTATAAATTCCTTTATTTCCAACCAGTAAAACCCACATTGGTAGTGAGACTAAGACCCCATCAACATTTTTGTTTCCAAGGTCATCAAGCATTGTCAAAATATCATCATAACTTTCAATTTTATAATTAAGCAAATAATCTTCGCTTAGACAATTTTTTTCGTTTTTTAAGATCCCAATAGCCTTACCTTTTAAATCTTCTTTAATCTTAATATCAGTTTCGCTTAAAGTAATCAACATATATTTCATTACAAAATAAGGACTGGAAAAATCAATCACACCTTCCTTTTCCTTAATTATTGGAATTGCTGAGATTATCATATCTAACTTTAAATCTTCCGGAATCTGGTAAGTGCTGTCCCATTTAATTGATTTTATCTCTATTCCCCTATCCATCCTTTTGGCTATCTCTTTTGCAATATCAATGTCAAACCCATCAATATTGCCATCTTTTGCAAATGCGAAAGGCGGATATGTAGCATCGCAACCGACTATAAGCTTTTTTCCTGCCGGACTAACATCATCAGCGTTAGCAGTAACTTTGCAGCTAATTGTATAGAATAATAGTAAGATGATTATAGCAGACAGGGATATATTTATAAAAAATAAAAGAACTTTTTTCTTTTTTTCTGTAAAATTTAAAAACATTTATTAAAATCTATCGTCTAAATTTTCTTGCTATTTTTTGGTAAGATAAATTTTATTAAAAATATACTATTTTTCCAAGTAATTATTTAATTGTATTATTGAGTAATTTTATAAATGCATAAATCTTCAATATATTATTTACAAATACAGAAAATTAATGAATTAAATAAACAAATATAGGAATGTGAGAATATCTATTTAAATGATTTCATCAGGCGCAGGGAACTGCATGCCGTTTATAAAATGATTATTGAAACCAGGGTATTCAGCTAATTCAAGATATCTAATTTTTTTAGCTATTCTTTCGGCATTAATTCTCTGCTTTTTGGAAATTAAAATCATCTTTGCTCCAACCCCTGCAGCATTGCCGACCTGCCTGATCTTTCTTAACGGGATACTGGGAAACATACCAATATCAATAACATTTTTAGGATCTATATAAGACCCAAAAGCGCCTGCAATTATTATTTTGTCTATATCTTTAAAGCTTATATCTGCATGTTCAAGTAATACTTCAATACCAGCCCTTATTGCCCCTTTTGCCAGTTGAATTTCTACAATGTCTTTTTGGTTTATTGAAATATCTTTTTCTCCGCACCTCGGAGTAGAATGCTTACCATCCTCCAGGATATTACTATTTTCTCTTCTCCTGTTACCATCACCTGAAGGCGCCAGTATATAACTAAACTCTCCTTTACTATCTCTGCACACACAATCTGAATCAGCTTTAAATTTGCCGCTCCTGTTTATTATGCCAGCCTTTAACAGTTCCGCTACTGCGTCTAAAATCCCAGAACCGCAAATACCGACAGGCTTTATATCATTAATGGTCTGGACAGACGGTATACAAGTCTTAGAATCAATTAATACTCTCTCTACGGCGCCTGGTGCTGCTCTCATACCATATTTGATATGTGCTCCTTCAAATGCTGGACCTGATGCAGTAGAAACACTGGTGATTACTTTTTTGCTTTTTAATACAATTTCAGTATTGGTTCCGATATCAATGCCCAGGTAGTTACCTTTCTTTTTATATATTTCTGTAGCCAGGATCACAGCTAAATGGTCAGATCCTACAAATCCTGCTATTGGAGGCGGTAAAAAAATATATCCGCCGGGCGCAATTTTAATTCTAATTTCCCTGGCTTTAATTTGTAAAGAGTCATTAGTTAAGGAAACAAATGGAGATAACCCAAGCTGATTTACAGCCAGTCCCAGGAGCAGGTGATGCATAGCAGTGTTACCAACAATAGTCATCTCGGTTATTTCTTTATGTGTTAAATTATTTTTCCTGCAAAGTTCACTTACTGCTTCATTTATTTTAATTACCACTACCTTCTGAATCTTATTTGCATTATCCTGACTCTGCATAGCAAAATTTAAGCGGCTCATTATATCTTCCCCATAACTAACCTGAGGATTCATAACTCCTTTGCTGTCAATTGTTTTTCCAGTCACCAAATCAACAAGCAGAAAAGCAATTTTTGTTGTTCCCAGATCAATAGCCAGACCAAAATTATTTTTTGTTCTATCCTTTCCTTCAATCAGAATAATTTCATCATTTCTTACTGTAACCGTAATTTCAAGTGAGTTATTCCTGATAATGGAAGGCATTTCAATCAACGATCTGTAATCAATAGAATTAACCTTCAGATTATATTTCTTTTTAAGAAAACTTTTAATTCTGTTAAAATCAGATTCTAAATCTCCGAGATTGGCCTCTTTTAATTTTACAAAATATTTCTTGCAGACAGGATCTACTTCAATAATCTTCTCCTCGCCAGTAACCTGAAGTTTCTGCTCCTCACTCAATGATGATGAAGGTATATATATAATGAGGTCCCTATCGAAAATTTGCTGGCATGCCAGTCTAACACCATTGTCGATCTCATCAGGGCTTAATATTTCCTGTTCCTGTTTGCTGGCTGGCTTTTTTTCTTTATTTAGAATAACTATTCTGCATTTGCCACAGGTTCCTTTTCCAGCACAGACTGATTTTATACCCAACCCGGCATCAATAATTGCTTTAAGTCCACCTGTCGGTTCGTTTAGAAATATCCTTTTTCCTATAGGCTCAACAATTATTTTAATCTTTCCATTTTCCATGATATTCCCTTCACCTGTAATTTATTTGAGAAATTTTAATTATTCCGCTCTAATTTTCTTATAAATGAACTCTCTTAAACAATATCCGTAATATTATATTAATTTTTGCAGCGTTTAGAAAGACTTATCGAATCAGCTTCCTGAATAAAGATTTTATTTTCTATTTATAATATGTTATAATAGAAATATAAAATATTAATATTAAATATTAATATCATATTTATTGGTATTTTATGTTAAAATAAATTAAGTAATTATTTAAATATTGTCCAGTAATATAAGTTTATAAGTTAATTTGATTTTTACTTAAAAATAATATAAAGTATTCCAAGTTTTTAATAGAGAATACGGTTAGCTAATTGATAAAATTTTTAATAAAGGAGGTGATAAAAACGACAAATACCAGAGAAATTAAGAAAAAATCAAGGGAAATTGGAATAAATGGCCTTAATAGTATAAGCAATCTGGAAGCTGAAATAATGAAGATTGTATGGGAAAAAGGCAAGGTAACAGTAAGAGAAGTACATGAGAATATGCTTAGAAAAGAAATTGAAAGTAAGGAAGAAGGATTTATTCCTTACACAACCGTAATGTCAACAATGACCACCCTGGCAGAAAAAAGGCTTCTGACGCAGGATAAAACTGCAAAAACCTATATTTATTCTGCAGCAGTTGATAAAAAAGAACTTTCAAAAAGTATAATAAAATCAGTTTCAGATAAATTGCTTGAGGAAAGTACAAAAGGCATGGTTTCCAGATTTTTATCTGACAGCAAAAATATTTCCAAAGAAGGAATAGAAAAATTATTGGAAGAAATAGACAAATCTTAAAAAGATTTGTCTATTTTAATTGAACCTACCTGATATTTTATAAAAGGTTGAAGAAGTTACTGATAGTTAAATCATATTAAAAAATCCCAAAAAAAGTTTGTCTTTTAAAATTCTGATTTATATTAGTATAATTAAGTAATACTGTTTTTTTATTTTTAGTATTACAATAGCAATAAATTTTATATAATTTATATTTACTAATATGGTTTTTTCAGAAATATTGGTAAACTACGTTTTACCGATGATTTACAGCAGTTTTGTAAGTCTGGTTTTAGTTCTTTTTTTCTTATTTATTTTCAGGATAAAAGATTCGAATATCAGGATTTTATTTTTCTTCCTGCCACTTATAAAACCAATTATTATGATTTCTGAAAAAATTGATATCGACAAAATATACTTTCAAACGCAGCTTAAAACATATGGACTAAGAATACCTGCTCCAAATAATATATTTAAATTTAAAGTACTTGATAGAGATCCTGCAATTCTTTCTGATATAAATTATCTGATTATCCTATTAATAATTATTAGCATATTTTCAATATTAATAATTAGATGGGCAAACTTTTATCTCTTCTATAGAAATTTAGCACATGAAGATAAGGTTGGGAGAAAAGATGTACCAGAAATCTACAACATTATTGATGATTATATTAAAAAAATAAAAATAAAAGCTCCTGATGTAAGCTTGACACATAGAAATTACTTCTCGCCTTTTGTAGTTGGTATTAAAAATTGTACAATAGTCCTATCACCAAATTTAATAGAAAAACTTAATCACGATGAGAAAAAAACCTTAATACAGCATGAATTATCACACATCAAAAGAAAAGATAACTTAATAAGCTGGGCAGCTCTAATATTAAGAGACCTCTTATTCTTCAATCCTTTCGCTTATATTGCTTATTATCTAATCAGAACTGAACAGGAAAAAGATAGCGATAAACTTATAGTAAAGTATTCCGGAAAACCAGTAAAAGAAATATCTAAAAATATTCTTAATATTATTCTAAAAATAAAATCTATTTCAACTTCAAAACCT